>JBFZEY010000177.1:0-3242 GCA_041306625.1 Spirochaetota bacterium
AAATCACCATGATGGAGATGGGAGTGGCGCCCATCGACTTGAGTATGCCGATGTCGCGGCGCTTCTCCATCACCACCATCACCAGCGTTCCCATGATGGAGAAACCCGCCGAGATGATGACAAGGAACAGGATGATGGTCATGATCAGCTTCTCGAGCCTGAGCGCGTAGAAGAGGTTCTGGTTGCGCTGCTCGGCGGTGAGCGTCTGGTAGCTGAAGCCGATTGCGGACTGGATGCGGGAAGACATGTAGTCCATGCGGTAGATGTCGTCGATCTTCACCCCGATGCCCCATACGATGTTGCCGAGGCTGTAAAGCCGCTGCGACGCCGGCAGCGACATCATGATGAGCCGGGTGTCGAAATCGTAATAACCCGTTTTAAAAAAACCGGCCACGCGGAACGAGCCCATTCCGGGGGTGACCCCGGTGGTCGCCGTCAGTCGGCCGCGGGGCACGATGAGCTCAACCGTGTCGCCCCGGCGTATGCCGAAGTTAAACGCCATCTCCGATCCGATGTAGATGTCGGTGTCGCGCTGATAGGTCTTCGGCCCTTCGGTAATGAATTTCGCCGTGTCCTTCGGGATTCCCGCCGTCGAACCGATGCCGCGGATCAGCACGGGGGTGATTGCCGTGCGGAAGCGGAAGAGCCCCTGGCCCTGGAGGTAGGGGCTCGCCGAACGGACACCCTTTATCGCACCGATTTTCCGGGTGACCGCGGCGTAATCGGAAATCCCTTCGCCGCCGTCGCCCGAATAGCCCGATACGGTTATGTGCGAGTCGACGTCGAGTATCTTGTCCTTTATCTGGCCCTGAAAGCCCGTCATCACGCTGATGACCACGATGAGGATGAAGACGCCGAGGAATACGATTACGATGGAGAGCAGTGTATTGAACGAGATAAACCCCTGGCTCTTTTTAGCCTTTAGGTAGCGAAGTCCCACAAACAGTTCGTACAGGCTCATCGGTATCCCTGGGGAAAAATAGTATGCGCGTCAAGAGAGGCTACTTTCGCCTGTGTATTTGTCAATTGTATTTATGACTTCGGCCGCAGCGAGCCCGCTCTATTGTATCGAGGATGGTGCTGAATAATTGAATCAAAACAACCGGCGTTCCCGTATCTTAATCGCTGTTAAATAATTAATTACTGAAAAATCGAATAATATTTGACATATTATCTCAATTAATGCAGTATATACTGTTACCAGCAGGTGGAGAAGCTTAGGATCGGCACACTCCGGTTTTCCCCCGAGGAAAAGCATCAGAGAAGCGGATTCAGACGCAGAGCTCTGCCCCAGGCGCCAAGCCGCAAATTAATGGTAAGGAGTTTTCACAATGCCTAAAGGTGTGGTAAAATGGTTCAACGACAAAAAAGGGTTCGGGTTCATCAAGCAGGAGAACGGTAACGACGTGTTCGTACATTACACCGGTATCGGGGGGGATGGATTCAAGACGCTTGCCGAAGGGGACAACGTTGAGTTTGAGGTAGAAAACGGCGAGAAGGGCCCAAGGGCCGTTTCGGTAAAAGTCATATAACTCACACCGCAATTTAAATAACCGTATCCAGGAGAGTGTTTCAGGCACTCTCTTTTTTTCGTCTCACGACTAAAATATTCTTGACCGGTCGTTCAACCGATGATTTTTATATCGAGGCTTCAATGCTTCCCCCGGATGTGCGCAGCGCCACGCCCACGGCGTGGGGGAGTCCGTCGACGATCTAGATTACTGATATGGAGTACTGAATGCCGAGGAGATACGTATATTCGCTCATCGGGCTTTTTGCCGCAATCGCCGTCATCGCGGGACTTTCTTCCGTGGGTCTGTTGCCCGCGGATGAGGCGGCGTCCCCGGTCAACATCCACAGCCTGTTCCTTACCGAAAAAGACTATATCGAATTTTTAAGCGGCGAGGTCCGTTTCGACCGAATCGATCTGCGCGTGGTTCTGGTCAACAAAGGGGATAATTTCTGGAAGATAGCCCGTGAGAACGGGGTCAACATTGATACCCTGATAGGAGCGAACCCCCACTGGGACACGCTTACCGCGCGGGTAAATCAGCGTATTGTTGTGCCTTCAAAAACGGGGGTGCTCAGCTTTATCACCGATCCCTCGGAGGTCGAAGAGATTGCGGAGCTTTACGGTGTCGAACGCTCGAAAATAAGTGTCCAGAAACTGCCGCCGCTGTACTGGACCCTTGCCCGGTTTAAAAGCGAGAAAAGGCCGGCGGCCGTGTTCGTGGAAGGGGCGCGTCCCATTACCCACACCATGACGCCGAACATGGCTCGAAAGTATGCGCTCAGGGAAATGTTCCGTTCGCCGCTGGCGGGGAGGTTCAGCTCCCATTTCGGCGGAAGGGTGCATCCCATCTTCAGGCAATACGGCTTCCACAATGGCGTCGATATCGCCACCGCCCACGGCACCCTGGTCGGCGCCTCGTGCGAGGGCAGGGTGATCGCTACCGGGTGGATGGGCGGATATGGCAAGGCCGTGGTCATTGATCATCCGAAGGGGTACCGCACACTGTACGGCCACCTCAGCGCCATTAACGTGCGCCCCGGCCAGCGGGTCGCGGCGGGAAAAATCATCGGCAGGGTCGGGTCCACCGGCTGGAGCACGGGGCCGCACCTGCACTTTACGCTCTGGCATAACGGAAGGTTGATCAATCCGCTTCAGGTTTTGTGGTAGCGGTTATGGTGCTTTGCGTGCAGTGAAGTACGAGGGCGCGGAATTCCACCCGCGCCTTTTCCATGATCGTCACAAGTAGCGCGCGACAAATACCCCTTCGAATTGATTCACCGGGCAAGTGCGAAACCTCTATGGCGAAGACGCACATATATATTTGCCCCTTCGCCATACATCGCGTCCATCTGAAAAATAAAAAAATAAAATACCATTGACAAAATTGTCCGAATAAATACACTTATCATAAATATGTATGAATTTTATTCGGGTATCAGTCAACCCCCTATTCTCTGAGGTGTCAATGGTCATCGGCGTCGACGCGGGGAGCAAGTTTTTAAAGATCGTGCCGGCCGGTGCATTAACCGGCCGAAATAATCCGGGCATCGCTACCGACCTGCTTTACGTTGAACATCACGGCGATCCGCGTTCGGCGCTTGATTCGATCATCGCCGCCATGATGAAAACGGCCGGTTCCGGCGCACTGTGTCCGCGTATCATCGCCACCGGCCCCTTCGCCGGGCAGAGTTGCGTCGAGGGGGCGTTTGCCGAAGGCGCGGATTCGAAT
>JBFZEY010000178.1:0-2941 GCA_041306625.1 Spirochaetota bacterium
ATGATGACGGCGCCGGTGGCCGGAACGAGCGCGTTAGTGTTCAACGATCTCATATTTCACTTCGCTCCCCGCCAGCAGATCCTCCAAAAACTGCCCGGTGGTTTCGGGCGGCTCGACTATTCCGACACGCGTGCGGAGCCCTTCGATCGAAGCGGGACGGTCCGGGTCGTCGAGCCTTCCCATCACGGCATATATCTGCTGGGGCTTTTCCTTGCCCTTTACCTTTATGGCCCTCATCGGGATTACGGAGAAGATGTCTTTAACCAGCCCGTACGAGTCCTCGCTTATCAGGATGTCGGTGCCGAAGGGCTTCGTGAGCGACTCGACGCGCGATGCGAGGTTCACCGCGTCTCCGATAATGGTATACTCCATGCGGTCCTCGGAACCGATCTGGCCGGCCAGCACGATCCCGGTGTTGATGCCGCATCCGATGCTGATGATCGGTTTTCCCGGACCGCCCCGGCCGGCGTTGAATTCGATCAGCGATTTCCGCATTAAAAGCGCGCTGTTGATCGCGTCCTCGGTATCATTACCCCTGGAAACGGGCGTACCCCACACCGCCATGATCGCGTCGCCGATGAACTTGTCGACGACGCCGTTGGTGAGGTTGACGCATTCGACCATGCGCGTCATATACTGGTTCAGGAACTCCACCACCTCCTCCGGCTGAAGCTTTTCGGAAATGGCGGTGAACGAGCGGATGTCCGAGAACAGTATCGCGACGGTTTTGCGCTCGCCGCCCAGGACGAGCGAGCCGCGCATGGCGGCTTCGGCGATCTCCTTATTCACGAATTTTCCGAAAGCGGACTTGATCTTCTCGCGCTCCTCCAGGCCGCGGCCCATTTCGATGAACGAGGCGGTAAGCTCGCCGATCTCGTCGCGCGTGGTGGGCAGGATGTCGACGCGGTAGTCGCCCTCCTTGATTTTCTTCGTCGCCCATACCAGGTCGATGATCGGGGTGGTGATGGTATTGCCGAAATAGAAGATTATCAACACGACGACCGTAAGGACGATCACCATGATGTAGATGTTGCGCCGCTGGATGTTGTAGACTTCTTCGAAGGCCTTAAGCTCCTCGACGGTGGCGATGACGCCGATGCCGCCCGTGGAGACCTTTCTGAAAGAACCGATATGGAACACCCTGTTCTCGTCGCGATAGCGGGTCTGTCCGTTGTCGATCTTGCTCGTCATCATCATCTTCACGATCGGAAGCTCGATGAAGTTGCCGCCGGAGACGACGATATTCGTATCCGGATGGGCTATGACGTCGCCGGCCTCGTTTATCATGAAAACGGTGGTGATGCCGCCGCGCGACTGGAATGCCTTCATGAGGTTTTCCGAGCTTACCAGGCAGACGAGCACCGAGCTCACCCTTCCGGCCGCGTCCCGCTCGAGCGGGACGCCAAGCGCCAGGACGGGGAGGTTGGCCAGCGGGGCCACATTTTGAATGACGGTCTCCCCGTTGAAGGATCGGACCATGTTTCCCTCGGCCCCCTTCAGCGCCGCCTCGAGAGACTCCGCGGAAAGCTGCAGCCTGCCCATGAGAGCCGTGTTGCGCGCGGTTCTGATTATTGCGATTGCGGGACCGCCCTGTCCCCGCCTGGCGATCGAGGCATGGATGATGTCGGGCTCGCCTTCCAGGACCGCCGCGGCCGGAGCGAGAGCGATTTTCCCGGCGACGATTACAGCCTGCTTTATGAGCGTTTCAATATCGCCCTGCGCCTTGAGCGCCACGACCTCGGATATCTTGTGGTTGTTCTCCTCGACGCGCAGCTTGTTGTCTTCCTTGAAGAAGTAGGTGGCGAGGAAGATCATCCCGGACAGGGAAAGCGTGATGACCAGCGAGATGATCGATATCAGTTTAAAGCGCAGCGACGCGTAGAACGCGCCAGTCTGCGCCACGGCCTTTCTGTCCGTCCTGACGCGGGCCCGCCGCCCGGCACGAGAGGGAGCTTCCTCGCCGGGCCGGGTTGCATCGGCCACTTCCGGAATCGCCCCGGGCGCACCGGCGGGGGGTTCGGCTTCGGCGGCATCTTCGGGCGCTAACTGCCCGTCCGGGGAGGGTGTCTCCGGTTCCGGGGGGGCGGTTCCGTCGAGGATAAACGCTTCATTGTACAGCGGGGATTCGGCCGCGATTTCCGGGTATGCCGCGCGGTCTTCATCGATGAATCGTTCGAGCTCAAATTCGTAACGGTCCGGCAGCTCGGAGACCAACGGTCCTTTCGGGATATCCTTTCCTTCGCCCGGCGGCTTCGTCACGGTGTCCGCCTGGCGTGCGGGTATTGAGATGGCGTCCAGGATGGTCGGGGCTCCCGCTCCCTTGCCCGCAGGCTGGCCATGGGCGAGGGGCTTCAGTTCGATCGAATAGTCGGCGCGGAACCGTCCGTAGTTCCGGGGGAAGTCCGCCTTGCGCGCCAGCATTTCCTGAAACATGAGAAGGAAAGAGAGGTCCTCGTCGAGGAGCAACGGATCGTTTCGGATTTCCCGTACGGTATAGAGTGCGTCCTCGAGCGGCAGGCCGGTGTACAGAAGATGGCACAGCAGCACCGTGAGCGCGTGGCTTTCGCCGAATGAAACCACGAGACAGTCTCCCATGGAAAGGCCGGCGTCGATATCGCGGACCGCGGCGCGCACAGGGCCGATCGAGTTCGCGCCCGTGTCCTCTATGTGGTGCGAGAGAACGGTGAGCCCGCTGGATTCGAGCCTGCGCACCAGGGCGTTATAAAGGCCGGCCTTCACGGGTTTGGACGATACTATCAGCGCAACCGCCACGCCGCCGAAGCCGGCGTCCGCCGGAATATCCTTCGCGCCGGTGCCGTCGACCGTTTCGAGGTGGATTGTTTTCTGGAGAAGGGGCAGTGTGGTATTCATAATATAGCTCGCGGGCGATAGAGGGCCCGCTGTCATTATTTTCGATATATCAGCTCCATTACTATACTAT
>JBFZEY010000179.1:0-3480 GCA_041306625.1 Spirochaetota bacterium
GGCTCCCCGTCTATCTCGATAGATATGCAGCCGAAGCCGGCGGTATCGTAATTACTAACAGGATCAAACCCCACGTCTCGTTCCGCGGACCGTACGAAAGCGGTCTCATGAAAATGCTTGCTATAGGAGTCGGAAAACAGAAAGGCGCCGACGTCTGCCACGATGCCGGATTCGGTTCGATGGCGAAGAATGTCCCTTCGATCGGCAAAATAGTAATTGAAAAAGCAAACATACTCTGGGCTTCAGCATTTCACGAAAATGCATATCATAAAACGGCCAGGATTGAAGTATTGCATGCTGACGAAATTGCGGAAAAGGAACCGGCGCTCCAGGATGAATCGAAGCGTCTCTCCCCGCGGCTCTTTTTTGATAGCCTCGATGTACTAATTCTCGATGAGATTGGAAAAGATATAGGGGGTACCGGTTTCGACACTAACTTAGTCGGGAGATACCACACTCCCTTTGCGACAGGCGGCCCGAATATTACTCGGATTGTAGCCCTCGACCTGACCGATCGTTCGCACGGCAACGGCAACGGAATCGGTATTCTCGATTTCACGACCCGCAGATTTTTTAATAAGATGGATTTCGAACAGACGTATCCGAACTCCCTCACGTCGACGGTTCCGACTTCTGTTAAGCTGCCCATGGTACTTAAAAATGATAAGGAAGCGATCCAAGCAGCTATAAAAACCTGTAATATCGCGGATAAGCGCGCGGTCCGTCTGGTAAGGATGAAAAACACGCTTTCAGTCGACCAGATTTATGTTTCGGAATCTTTGCTCGGCGAGGTCGAGGCGAATACAAACCTCGACGTGCGCGGCGAAGCCTCCTCTTTCGGATTTGACGCGGCCGGTAACTTATTTTAGAACAATCCCGTGTCATTATCTTTACAGCGGCATGTTCCCGTGCCGTTTCCTTACAACTTCAATCGGGCGTTTGCCGGATAGTCTCTTGAGAGCATCAAATAAAAGCCTGCGCGTCTGCTCCGGTTCTATCACCTCATCTACGTACCCTTCCCGGGCCGCAAGATATGGATTTAAATACTCTTCGTTATACTGATTTATCCGCTCATCTCGAGCGCTTGCAGGATCTGCCGCCGCACTTATCTCACGACTATAAACGATATTAACGGCGCCTTCCGCACCCATAACGGCGATCTGGGCGGTCGGCCAGGCAAATACTAAATCCGCTCCCAGGTGTTTGCTGCACATCGCGATATATGCTCCGCCAAAAGCTTTCCGGATAATGACCGTGATTTTGGGAACAGTGGCTTCCGAATAGGCGTACAGCACTTTCGCGCCGTGTCTGATAATCCCCTTTTGTTCCTGGTCTACACCGGGCATATAACCCGGCACATCGACGAGGGTGAGAAGAGGAATATTGAAAGCATCGCAATACCGCACAAATCTGGCGATCTTGTCACTCGCATCGCAATCGAGCACACCGGCCATAACCTTCGGCTGGTTCGCCACGATCCCGACTATCACCTGTGAAATCCGCGCGAATCCGACGATCAAATTCGCCGCAAATTCGGCCATGACCTCGAGGAATGAACCTCGGTCCGTCAATTGGCGAATGATGTCCTTCATATCATAGGCGGCATTCGCCTTATCGGGTAGGATTTTTTCAATTCGTGTTTGGGACTTCTTCTCGTACTTGTGGTCTATTTCCTGCGGTTTCTGCGCGGCGCAGTGCGGTACCATTGATAACAACCCTCTGACCGCGTCATAGCACTCTATCTCGGACTTAGCCCTGAAATGGGCCACACCGCTCTTGGCAGCATGCATCAAAGAACCGCCTAAGACTTCCGCCGTAACATCCTGGAAAAGCACTTGCTTCACCACCGCCGGTCCGGTCACGAACATATGACTGATTTCGTCGATGACGAAAATGAAATCAGTTAACCCGGGGGAGTAAACGGCCCCTCCCGCGCACGGCCCGGCGATTATTGATATCTGGGGAATATAGCCTGATGCCTGCGTATTCTGATAGAAGATGCTCCCATACCCGGCAAGGGCATTTACCCCTTCCTGAATACGTGCGCCGCCGGAATCGTTAATGCCGATAACCGGACAACCTATTTCGATAGCGGATTTGATGATACGGGCTATTTTTTCGCCGTGCATTTTACCAAGCGTCCCACCGATAATGGTGAAATCTTGGGAATAGAGAGCGACTTTTCTGCCGAAAATCGTGCCAAAACCCGTGATTACGCCGTCGTACGGCGCCGGTTTCGAATCCATCCCAAATTGAGTGCAGTGATGAGTAATTTCACTACCGATCTCAAAAAAAGAATTTTTATCGACTAAATGCTCGATTCGTTCGATCGCGTGTAGTTTACCCTTCTGGTGCTGTTTTTCTATATCGTAGGTAGTACCCTTTTTCATAATAACCTCTGTCTATATGCCTTCGCGATTGGACATGAGGCACTATTGTACAGATATTCCCGGTTTTGTCTATTTCGCCCCGCGCGAAGGCGAAGGCTGACACGCCTCCGTGATTTCGGTATACTGCACCGGCAAAATGCGCCGGACCAAAGCCACGGCGCGATAGAACAGGATAATGAGGTGAATATGATCAAAGTATACCTTTTTCCAGGACAGGGATCGCAATCGGTCGGGATGGGTGAAGCGCTCTTCGACGAATATGCCGACTTAGTCGAAAAAGCGGATGTGTTGCTCGGATACTCGCTTAAGGCCCTTTGTCTTGAAGATCCACACGGATTGCTAAATCAGACTCAATATACTCAACCCGCGCTATTCGCCGTAACCGCCCTTGAATATCTCAAGAAAACCGCCGCCTCGAAAGAAAAGCCGGATTACCTCGCCGGCCACAGCCTTGGCGAATATAACGCGCTCTTTGCAGGCGGGGCTATTGATTTCGAGACGGGTCTCCGTTTAGTGCAAAAACGAGGGGAGCTCATGGGGAAAGCGAAGGGCGGCGGCATGGCTGCCGTTATCGGGCTTGGTCCGGATCGGGTTCGAGAGATACTGAGCGGCACGGGCGTTGAGACCATCGACGTAGCAAACTTTAACTCGCCAACGCAGATTATACTTTCAGGGCCGGTCGACGATCTCGATGCGGTCGCGAAAACTTTTACCGAGGGCGGAGCCCGGAGGTATCTCCCACTTAAAGTCAGCGCTGCTTTTCACTCGCGTTACATGGAGGATGCGAGAAAGGCTTTCTCGGTCTTTCTAAAAGAGATATCTTTCAAAAACCTTGAAATACCTGTAATTGCCAACGTGACCGCCAGACCGTATGAAAGTAAAGAGATCAGGAATAATCTTGATAGGCAGATAACCAATTCGGTCAGATGGCAAGAATCGATAGAATATCTGCTCGCGCTTGGAGAATGCGAGTTCGAAGAGATCGGTCCGGGGACCGTCCTTACTAAACTAGTTCAACAGATACGGGGAACGAGTTAACGCTCCTTGTTTTTATATTCCTTGCCGCCTGGCAGTATGCCTTCTCACCTAT
>JBFZEY010000180.1:0-4265 GCA_041306625.1 Spirochaetota bacterium
CCTCGGCAAGTCGGCGATCATGCCCTTTATCGGTTTCGGCCCCGCGCTTAACATCTATGATTTTGACGACGACGACAGTAATAACGAAGACTCCGATGCCGGACTCGAGGGTTTCGTCGGCGTTCAGTTCGACCTGGCGGGACCGCTGGCGTTGCTGCTCGAGGCGCGCTACGTGGTGCACGACATCGCCGATCGCGGCACGAACATGGCAAAGCTGGGAGTCGGAATTCAGTACAGCTTCTAAATACTCTGGCTGCAACGATAACTTAAAAGAGGCGCGGACGGATTCCGCGCCTCTTTGTTGTACATTTTACACTCCCCTTCAGCCGTGGGGGCGTTTATCAAAATCCTCCCGCCTTAAAAGCGACAGCACCGGCACCCCGGTAGCCTCGATGGCCTCGCGACCGCCTTCTTCGCGGTCGATGATCACCGCGGCGGCGATCACCTCCAGGCCCGCCTCGCGCATACGCTCTATGGCCGTAATCGTGGAACCGCCTGTCGTGATAACGTCATCGATCACCACCGCGCGCTTTACCCCGTCGAGGATCCCCTCTATCCATTTGGCCGTGCCGTGCTTCTTGGGCTCCTTGCGTACAATGATCGGCTTTATCGCGACTCCCTGACGGTAGGCCTCGAGGCTGGCGGAGAGGGCGATCGGGTCGGCTCCAAGGGTGAGCCCACCGGCCGCGTCGGGCTTCAGGGTCCGTATGGCCTGAAACATCAGCACCCCCACCAGAGCGAGCCCCTCGGGGTCGAGCGTCGTGGCCTTGCAGTCGAAGTAATACGGGCTCTGGCGCCCGGACACCAGCGTAAACGGGGGGTTGTCGCGGTAGATAAACGACTTTGTATAAAGGATTTCAAACAGCCTGTCGCGTTCGGTATGATGCATAATCGCTCTCCTTATCTTTCCTGGTAGTATTATGCGCCCGAGGCGCTTGTCGCTCGGGTATCGCAGGGGCCGGAGCGGTGTTACGGAGTTCCGTGCATATCGCGGGTACGGTACCTGCCGATATGCGCTCCGACAGGGGCTCAGCAAGTGCTTGGCAGGTGCTCAGCAGGTGCTCTGACCCCATTTTTTCACATAAAGTGAATTTTACGAATTTTTCGGATATATGCTGAAGTAAGCTTTTAAATTCAGCCTCCAGTTGGGGCTCTGACCCTTTCCGGAGGCAGTTTATGCTTACCCGGCTCCTTTCGCTTGTCCAGCCAGTTTTGGACCCCGGTTTCAGGCACACCTGGTGGCTGGGGACTTTTACTTTACGGTGCTTTACGGTGCTCTGACCCTGCTTTATGGCGCTCTGACCCCGACGCCGGCCTGCCGCTGGCCCATCAACCACTGCTCTGACCCCGTTTTGGTGATTTTGGGCGCGTACTTCTCCAAGAAATTCCCGACCGCATGGTTTTTCGATTTCTCTGACCCCATTTTGGTCTATTTTCAGGTCTATTCAATACGGCCCCTTATTTGCTCTGACCCCGTTATTCCCTCCGTCGGAACCAAACGGCGGGTAAAAGACATGCTCTAACCCCGTTTCCGTTCCGATTTTTACGTGCTCTGACCCCCTGTTTCCCGGCTTTTACGCTATTTACCGAAGCGTTCGGGCCAGAGGCGCGCGAGTCGTTCGGCGATGGCCTTCTCGCTGCCCTCCCCCGATGGCCGGTAATAGGTCTCTTCGGTCAGTTTCTCCGGGAGGTAGCGCTCCGCCACGAAATGTCCCTCGAAATCATGCGGATAGCGATATCCTTTGCTGTACCCCATTTCGCCCATCAGCTTCGTCGGCGCGTTGCGAAGGTGCATGGGTATCTCGATCGAGAAATCGTCGGCGCGCTCCTTCGCTTTTCTCAGCGCCATGTACGAGGCATTGCTTTTGGGTGAGGATGCCAGGAAGGTCGCGCACTGGGCGAGGACGATTTCGACCTCGGGCGGACCGATCGTCTGGGCGGCGGTCATGGTGGCGACCGCTATCGGCAATGCCTGCGGTGATGCATTACCCACGTCCTCGGAGGCGAAAATCACCATTCTGCGGGCGATGAATACCGGATCTTCACCGGCAACGAGCATACGCGCCAGGTAATAGATCGTAGCGTCGGGGTCGGAGCCCCGCATGGACTTGATAAAGGCGGAGATGGTGTCGTAATGACGGTCACCGGCGCGGTCATAGTATACCACGACCCCGCGGAGTGCCTCCGCGATTATTTCGTCGGTGATGGTTCCATAAGTCGCCAGAAGGGCCGCCTGCTCGAGCACGTTCAGCATCCGGCGCGCGTCTCCCTGTGCCAGGGCTACCAGCTTCGTTTTAACGGAGGCGTCGATTCGCAATCCCGAATCAAGCAGTATCCGATCGTTTTCAAGCGCCGCCACGAGGATGGTCATGAGGTCCTTTTCCGTGAGCGGATTCAGCCGAACCACCCTGCTTCGGGACAGGAGCGGCGCAATCACCTGGAAGGACGGGTTCTCCGTCGTCGCGCCGATGAGCACGATGTCTCCGGCCTCGACCGCGCCGAGCACTGCGTCCTGCTGGGCCTTGTTAAAGCGATGGATCTCGTCGAGAAAAAGCAATGTCTGCACACCGGCCTTCCGGTTTGCCTTTCCACGTTCGATCACCTTACGAACCTCAGGCACTCCGGACGAAACGGCGCTTAAGAAATGGGCCTCCATGCCGCAATGGCCGGCGATTAGACGGGCGAGCGTGGTTTTTCCGCAACCCGGCTCGCCCCACAGTATCATCGAGAACACGGTTTTCTTCTCGATTACCGAATGAAGAATTCTTCCCGGACCCAGAAGGTGCTCCTGGCCAACGAAAGACATCAGCGTCTGCGGGCGGCAGCGCTCTGCAAGTGGTCGGATATCGCGATCTGCTGTCATTTGTTATTGTTGGTATGCATTAATGGCGCCGTTAACCCGCTTTTACGTGCTCTGACCCCATTTTTCGGCATCGCCGCCCGTCCCGTACATGCAGGAGTGAAACGCCGAAAAACGGCTCCATTCCTGACAATTAAACATCTTTAATTATTTTGCGTACAAATAAAAAAATCCGGCATAACCGGATTTTTCCTTGGTAGTGCAGCCCCTGGCTTATTCCTCTTCGGCACGCTCTTTCGTCACGACCCGCACATTGACGAAACGACGCCCCTTGCTCTGCGCCGCAAAACGCCTGATCTTCTTGATCCGCCGCCTTTCGGCTTCTTCCTTCTTTCGCTTCTTTTCTTCGCTGGGCTTCTCGTAGTACCTGCGGCGCTTGAGTTCCTTGAATATGCCTTCGAACGCCATCTTTTTTTTCAGATTTTTAAAGGCTTTTTCGATGTCGCCGTTCACTTCCACTTCGATAGGGCTGGGCATTACTTTCTCACATCCTTTCAAGTGTAATTTTAGCCGACAGTAGTGATCTATGCATATTTTGTCAATAAAAAATACACGAGCGGCGCCCATCCCGTGATGGTGCGCCACCCGTTTCAATCCCGTCCTTACAGTCGCTGGTTGTTATTTTCCGGCGATGAGCGATTCGACCACGGCTACCACCTTCGCGGCTTCAGCGGCGTTGGCCGGGCTGCTCTTTCTATAATAATTGATGTATTTTATCTTCCGGTCTTTCCCTATTACGATAACGGCAGAGGCGTCGTTGCAGTTGGCGAGGCCCCATGCGTTTTTAAGGGAATAGTTGGGGTCGGTCAATATCTTGGTATTGTATTTCTGCTCCTTACCCTTGATGACCTTACGAATGATAAAATTAGGAGCCTTGGAGTCTTTCAGGTTCGCAATCCCCTGTCCTCGGTACACAGCCTCGGGGAACTTCTTGGCTTTAAGCGCGTCCGTCACCGCATCGGCAACATCGGCAGCGTCTGCATCGCTATAAAAAATCGTCATCACCTTTACACCCAGATCCGGGATCTGTGCGGGATTATCGCTCGCATCGCGAACCGTTACGTTCGATACCGTGTCGCCGACGTTGGCGGCATCGGCCTGTGCGCCGAAAATCGCCAGTGACAGTATAAGACCTAAAACCGCGACTTTTTTCATAGATAAAACCCCCTTGAATAATGTTAAGCCTATACGGACATGATGTTCCGTGGACTGGTTCGCAGACTATATCCCCTTGCCGCGATTGTCAACACATTATAATTTTCGTTATAATACCCGGCGCTAACGGACAAAAGTGTTAAAATCGCGGCCCGTCCCCGCCTTCAGCAGCGGGTTTATTCTATTATGTAATATAAATCCGATATTATGTCACTCCTTGGCCGCTAAATATGCTTGACCTAAGCACCCT
>JBFZEY010000181.1:0-3566 GCA_041306625.1 Spirochaetota bacterium
ACCAAGTACGCGGCCAACGCAATTCTCGCCACGCGCATAAGCTTCAAGAACGAGCTCTCGCGCCTCTGCGAAAAAAGCGCTGCCGATATCGAGAGTCTCAGGCAGGGAATCGGCTCGGACACGCGCATCGGCATGCCGTTCCTGTACGCCGGCCTCGGATACGGCGGCTCCTGCTTCCCCAAGGACGTGAAGGCGCTCATACAGACATCCAAGGAATTCGGCCTCGAGGCCAGGGTGCTCATGGCGGTAGAGGACATCAACCACGAGCAGCGAATACGATTCGCGGAAAAGATCAGGCGGCATTTCAGCGGCGATGTAAAGGGTAAGTCCTTCGCGGTGTGGGGCCTTTCGTTCAAGCCGCAGACCGACGACATGCGGGAGGCTCCGGCGATCGATATAATAGACGATCTGCGCAAGAGCGGCGCGAAATTCCGGGTCCACGACCCCGTGGCGATGGAAGTGGCGAAATCGATCATCGGCGAAAAGGGCGTCGAGTATATGACCAATTATTACGACGCGCTCGAAGGCGCCGATGCGCTGCTGCTGCTGACGGAATGGAACCAGTTCCGCAGGCCCGACTACGACCGGATGAAGTCGCTGTTGAAACAGCCGCTGATCTTCGACGGACGCAACCAGTACGACCCGGCGAAGATGAAGGAGCTCGGCTTCACCTACTACTGCATCGGGCGGCCGTAAGGTCGCGCGACGTGCGTGCGTGCGTTTATGGATGAGCGGGGCACGCCGGTGGGATCGGGGCAGCGGGTCCTCGTCGCGGGGGGTGCGGGCTTTATAGGCTCGCACCTCTGCGATGCGCTGATCGCGGCGGGACATGCGGTGTTGTGCGTTGACAACTTCCACACCGGGGCGAAGCGCAACATCGAACGACTCCTCGACCATGACGCCTTCGAGCTGCAGCACCACGATATCGTCCATCCGCTCTATCCCGAAACGGACCGTATATATAACCTTGCCTGTCCGGCGTCGCCCGTCCATTACCAGTCCAATCCCGTCAGGACGATCAAGACGAACGTTATCGGCACCATCAACCTCCTCGGGCTTGCCAGGCGCGTAAAGGCGAGGATACTCCAGGCATCCACCAGCGAGGTTTACGGAGACCCCGAGTCGCATCCACAGAAGGAGTCGTACTGGGGACGGGTCAATCCAATAGGCCCGCGCGCCTGTTACGACGAGGGAAAGCGGTGCGCCGAGTCTCTCTGCGTGGAGTACCATCGTCAGAACGCGGTCGATATACGGATTGCGCGCATTTTTAACACGTACGGCCCCCGCATGCATCCGGGCGACGGACGCGTGGTGAGCAACTTCATCGTCGGCGCGCTCCGCGGCGAGGCGCTTACCGTATACGGCGACGGCACACAGAGCAGGTCTTTCTGCTACGTCGACGACATGGTGAAGGGACTGGTGGCCCTGATGGACTATGAAGCGGGATTCACCGGTCCGGTAAACCTGGGGAATCCCGAGGAGATCAGCATCGTCGAACTTGCCGTGCTTATAATCGAGCTTTCCGGTTCGCGCTCGTCCCTGGAATACCGGCCGCTTCCCGAGGACGATCCTATCCGGCGGCGGCCGGATATCGCAAGGGCCGAAGGAATACTCGGCTGGAAACCCTCGATGATGCTGGAGGAGGGTTTGAAAAAAACGATTGATTATTTCGACGAACTGCTGTCCAACATTAGCTGACGCCCTGCCGTAATTTACAGAGAAAAGAAGAAGCGGCCGAAATGAAAAACCCCATCCTGGTGCCCGAACTCAGGGATCTCTTGAGAAAAAAGCGCTTCGCCGTTTTGAAGGAATTCATCGACGAGCACCACGAAAGGGAAATCGCCGAATACCTGGCGCTGCTGCGGCCGGATGAAATACTGAAGATACTGAACCTCACCGGGCTCTACAAGCGCGCGGAGATATTCAGTTATCTCGACATGGACGTGCAGGTCGAGCTCGTTTCAGGCGAGTCGAAGAAAAACGTCGCCGATCTGCTTATGCAGATGTCACCGGACGACCGGGCGGACCTCTTTCAGCACCTCGAAAAGAACGTGGCCGACAAGCTGCTCCTTCTGCTTCCGCTGAACGAGCGGCTCGACGTGATCAAGCTGACCTCGTACCTCGAGGAGACCGCCGGGGCCATCATGACGACCGATTACGCGACGCTCCTGGAGACCGACCGGGTGGAGCTGGCGATCAAGAAGCTGCGCAGGGAAGCCCCTTCCAAGGAAACCATTTACTACAGTTACGTGACCGACGGCGGGGGCAGGCTTATCGGCTTCGTGTCCCTCCGGAACCTCATTCTGGCCCGGCCCGCGCAGCGCGTGGAAAGCGTCATGAAACGCGACATAATCTTCGCGCGCGTCGATGACGACCGGGAAAAGGCCGCCAGGCTTATCGCCGAATACGACCTTATCGCGCTACCGATCGTCGATCATAGCGAGCGGCTGATCGGCATCATTACCCATGACGACGCGATGGACATCATACGCGACGAGCAGACCGAGGATATGGAGCGCCTCATGGCCATCAGCGGTGGTGTCGAGGACAAGCCCTACCTCGATATTCCGGCGTTCACGCACTTCAAGAAACGCGTGGTCTGGGTCGTCATTCTTGCGGTTCTCGGTCTGGTTTCGGGATTAATAATAGAGGGATTCAGGGATTCCCTGGAACAGCTCATCATCCTGACCTTCTATCTGCCGCTTCTCACTTCAACCGGAGGGAACACCGGCAGCCAGTCGGCGACGGTCGTCCTTCGCGCGATTGCGCTCAACGAACTCTTCCCGGAAGACATCGTCAAGGTGATATTGAAGGAGTTCGTCGTGAGCACCATGCTCTGCGTCTGCCTTGGAGTACTGGCGTACGGCAGGGTGCTCCTGTTGTCGAGTTCGGCCGACATTCCTCCGCAGTTTACCCTCGGCGGTATAGCCACCGTCGTTGCGATCGCGCTCTCCGTGCAGGTGGTATGGTCGACCGTATTCGGCGCGATGATTCCGATCATCGCCACCAGACTCAAGCTCGATCCGGCGGTGATATCGAGCCCGACCCTGGCCACGATCGTGGACATGGGGGGGATCACCATATACTTCGCGATTGCGAAAATGGTCCTGGGAATATGAGCAGTGCTCCAGAATTAGTTCTTGACGAAAATCAGGTAAATTAATTGTATTAAACCGTACGGCCGGAAAATCAAACGAATCCGGAGCGGATGTCGATTATAAACTGGGAACAGCCTGATAATGAAACTATCTGAAGTTAAAAAAATACTTAACGCGGACGTGATCTTCGGAGAAGAAATGATCGACCAGGTAGAGGTGGAGACGGCATTCGCCTCGGACCTGCTCAGCGACGTTCTCGCCTATTCCAAGGAAAACGCGCTCTTCCTGACCGGGCTCACCAATCCGCAGGTAATCCGGACCGTAGAGGTGCTCGACCTCGTCGGCGTTGTTTTTGTCAGGGGCAAGGTCCCGCAGATGGAGACGGTGGAGCTCGCCAAGCGAAAGGGCATACCGCTTCTTCGCACCAAGTGCATCCTGTTCGAAACATGCGGCATGCTGTACGGAGCG
>JBFZEY010000182.1:0-3610 GCA_041306625.1 Spirochaetota bacterium
TTTCCGTATCATGCACGTACTTCCGGATGCCATTCCGGTTAAAATACGAAGAAAGACGGTCGGCCCGGAGCCGCGTTGAGGATGAGATGGCAGAAATAGTTCTCTGTGTTAATATCGATCATATCGCCACACTGCGCCAGGCAAGGGGAGGGGTTGAGCCGGATCCGGTAGCCGGGGCGGTCATATGCGAAGAAAACGGGGCCGCGGGTATTACCGTGCATTTGCGTGAGGACAGGCGTCATATTCAGGACCTCGATGTCGCGGGCCTGCGCGATGTGGTACGGGGCAAGTTCAACCTGGAGATGGCGCTCTCCGACGATATCATCGCGATTGCGAAGGGCATTGTACCGAACCAGATAACGCTTGTTCCGGAGAAGCGCCGGGAGCTCACGACAGAGGGAGGGCTCGACGTCGGCGCCAACATGAAGCGGATTTCAGAGGTCGTGCGGATATTCCACGATCTCGGGGTGGTTGTGTCGCTTTTTGTCGAGCCGGAGAAACGGGTGGTGGATCTCAGCAGGGAAACGGGCGCGGACTTTGTCGAACTGCATACCGGCACCTACTGCAACGCGAAGGCCGAAGCCGAAGTCCAAAAAGAGCTTGATCGAATCCATAAGGCGGCACATCATGCCGTCAGCATCGGCGTACGGGTCAACGCGGGCCACGGGCTTAATTACCGGAACCTGCCGCCGATACTCGCCACGCCGGGACTCGAGGAGCTCAATATCGGCCACTCGATCGTCTCGCGTGCCGTTTTTACCGGGCTGGCCGGAGCAGTGAAGGAAATGGTCGACCTCATCTCAAGCGCCAGGCGAGCATAAGGCCCGCCGGAGAATTACCATGCTGGGAAACCTGCTTAAAATACTGCTGTTTTTTTTCGCGATTTACCTCGTCTATAACTTCATACGCGGAGCGCTTTCGATGGGCAGGCGTAAACCCCGGCGCGACCCGCCGGACGAACGGTCGGGTGATCCCCGGAGCCGCTCCGGGCGCAAGAACGCGCGGGTGATCGAGCTCGATAAAGACCAGTACAAAGTCGAATAGGAGGTGGTCGTGAACGCATGGCGACGAGTCGTGCTCCTTGCCGTCTTTTCGGCGT
This sequence comes from Spirochaetota bacterium, assembly GCA_041306625.1. GTDB lineage: Bacteria > Spirochaetota > UBA4802 > UBA4802 > UBA5368 > MVZN01. The sequence continues at coordinate 1,100 of JBFZEY010000182.1, forward strand.
CGGTTTTATTAGTCGCCGGATGCGGCGGTTTGAAGGGCGAATTTGCCGTAAAGCGACCATTCTCGGACGAATATCGCAGGGTAAGCGGAATCCCCGAATTCTCCGCCGCTGAACGCGTCGCTTGGGTTTACGTTTTCAGCAAAGTCACTGAAGAGCATACAATCGGTGTTATATTGATGAAAAAGGAACTGGTATGGGTCGATGTAAGCACGCGTACCGAGCGGATCGATGTCATGCAGAAAGTTATCTATGGGGAAATTGAAGGCCTTGAGAAGGGCAGCTACCGCCAGCTTATCGCGGAGAAGGGCAAAATCCTCGGCGAGATGGAGTTTCTTGTTTATAATGAAACGGACGATGAGAACGCTGATGCTGACGTGGCCGAACAGAAGTGATTATCGTACCAGGAAATACAGCGCCGCAAAAAGCACGAAATTGAGTTCGAGCAACATCTCGTATTTAAGAGCGATAAAGTAGTTTTTCGATTTGATTCTGAAATAAACGGCCGCGAAATACGCGAGATTGGCCAGGAATACGAGAAAAGCCTCCTTCCCCCCTGAAAGTGCCGTCACCGTGAATACCGAACCAGCCGCGGCGGAAACCGCAATGGCGATCCTGCCCGCCGATCGAACACCCAGCATCGTTGAAAACGTCTGCATGCCGAAGATGAGATCGCCCTGGAAGGCGATGATATCGAGCAAAATGTTTCTGAACAATACAAGGGCGAAAACGAACGAGCACGCTCCTATGAAGCTCGAGGTGTCCGCACCGGCGGCCGCGAGCGGGAGAACCGTCGTAACGATCAGCCAGCCGAAGGCGGATACGATATTTTTCAGGTTGTAGGCCCTTTCGAGCAGTCCGATTCCGGTACTTTCAACGATGTGCTTCACCACCCGAGTCGAATAGACGGCACCGAGAACACAGGAAACAAGATAGACGAGCGCGACCACCGGCTCATGCCGGGCGGCGAGGTAAAGACAGACCACGAGCGCGAGGATCGCCATTGGCAACAGCACGTGTTTGAACCGGTTCTGGATCTCATATTTTACCGGGTTGCGTATAAGAAGCGAATCCATCTCGAAATGGTTGTTGAGTGTGTACATCGCGAAGATGTAAAGAAACGACGTCAATGGGACCATCATCCCGGCTGTCTGCCCGGCGAAGGAAAGCGCGAACAGGCTTATTAGCGCGGCCGCCGCCGCGGAAAGAATGTTGGTCCTCAGGATGAAGTCGAGGAGCTTGACGATGATGCCGGGAAAGAATCGGCTGTTGCCGTACTGAATCTCATAAAGACGCTCCATGACGTTGTTGATGATCCATCCCGGAGTCGATGCGCCTGCGGTAACAAGCACGTGTTTCACCCCGCGGAAATCCTCGCCGGCAAGCTCCGCCTCGGTTTCTACGTGAAATGTCCTTATGCCGCATTCGCGGCCCATCTGCGCCAGCCGCGTGGTATTGGCGGACTGCCGGCCGCCGACCACCACCAGCGCATCAATATTCCGCGCGATGCCGTCGCGGATGTCGCTCTGTCTGTTGTGGGTGGAGTCGCAGATGGTGTTGAACACGGTAACCCCGCCGAAGCGTTTTTCAAGTTCGCTTACGATTGCGGAAAACTGGTCACTGTCCTGGGTAGTCTGGGAGACGACGATGAATTTGTCGGCCTCGGGGACCGTATGGATGTCCGCGATGTCAGAGACGACGGTCACACCCCCGGCGGCATAACTCTTGAGGCCCAGCACCTCAGCATGGTCCCTGTCGCCTATTATTATCGTATAGTAGCCTTTTCCGGAATAATTTTTGATGAGACCCTGGACGCGGGACACGCGCGGGCAGGTCAGGTTGAGATAGCGCCGCGAGCGCGCCTTGATATCGCGCAGGTTTTCGATGGGTATGCCGTGCGTGCGTACGGCAATCGTCTTGCCGTCGATGTCGTCCAGGTTGTGGATCGTTTTAAGGCCACGCCTGGCAAGGATGGCAACGGTTTGCGGATTGTGGATGAGCGGCCCGTAAACGAGTATTTCCTCGCCGGCGGTATTGAGCTCCTCGACGATGGTGAGAATGGCATCCCGGACCCCCATACAGAAACCGGAATGGCGGGCCAACTCTATTTTCATCTTTAGCGGCCCTTTTCTCCGCCGGGAAAGCCGACTGTCGGCGCCTGCAGGCTGCCGCTTACGGTCAACCTGAGCATGCCCTCATCGTTTTTGGCGAGATTGCCCAGCAGCGTGCGATAGTCCTGAATCAGCTTCGATTGAGTGTCTATGTCGATGACGAGATTGAGCGTGGAGTTACGCACGTAGGGTGCAAGGGCGATGGAGCCCCGGATGGTTCCTCGTATATCCGGCCCCGCACCCTCGAGTTTTGTTATGCGTATTTCACCGTTTTGAATTTCAGACTGCATAGCAATGGAAGTAAAGCGTACCGCCGGGATAGTGAAGTCTTTAATGGTTATCCCATTAAGAGAGACGTTCTGGATCTCGATGTTCAGAAAACCGTCGCGGGGACTTCCTGTGG
>JBFZEY010000183.1:0-4821 GCA_041306625.1 Spirochaetota bacterium
GTAGCGGGTGGCGGCGACGGGGTCCCCGCAGGAGGCGCAGCGAGCTTTGCTCGCGAGCACCTGCGGGGTGCAGTCGCCGACAGGACCCGCGTACCTAGCTCTTGATGTTCGGCAGCTGCAGCCCGTAGCCCTTCTTCTTGTCCTCGACCTTCAGCACGAAGGCGAAGATCAGCGACAGAACGCCGATCGCGGTGAAGATGAGCATCGGGATCTGGTAGTCGTAGGACGTCGTCTGCTGCCCGTCCACGACGGCACTCGACACGACGCAGTATTTATCGAGCACCCACCCGATCATCGCCGGCACGAACATGAGGGCGATCATGTTCTGGATCCAGAAGACCAGGGCATACGCGGTGCCGAGCTGTTTCTCCGAGATGATCTTGGCCACCGAGGGCCACATCGCCGAGGGCACCAGGGAGAACGCGATCCCCAGGACGATCATCAGCAGGACGGCGATGAACCAATGGTTGAGCATGGGAATGGAGAAGAGCAGGTGCACGAGGATGATCAGGAGCGCTCCGACTACCATGATAGTCGCCCCTTTGCCCTTGCGGTCGAAGAGGTTGCCGAAGAAGGGCGTGAGCAGAATGGTGCCGAAGGGCAGCAGCGAAGGGATGAGGCCCGCCAGATTCTCGCTGACGTGGAACTTGTTGATCATGAGGCTCGTCGCGTATTTGAGGAAGGGGAACACCCCCGAATAGAAGAGGGCGCAGAGTATGGCCAGATACCACCAGGCGCGGTTGGTGACGATGACCAGAATGTCCTTCAGGTGGAACTCTTCTTCGCTCGTTTTCTCGACCGCGCCCCGGGCCGTTGCCAGCGAGGCGTCGAGCTTCTTGTCGGTCAGGGTATACACGAAGAAGGCGAGCACACCGATGCACAGCATGATGAGGCAGATGAGCAGGGGGGCGCTGACGGTGCCGAAATGCTTGGCGATGGGCACGGAGGTGGAGAGCGCCAGGGCCGTGCCCATACGGGCGATGGCCAGCTGGAGTCCCATCCCCAAGGCCAATTCATGCCCCTTGAACCATTTGACGATGACCTTGGAAGTGGTGATGCCGGCGACCTCGAGCCCGACGCCGAAGACGGCGTATCCGAGGGCCGCCATCCAGACCTGCGCCGGGAAGGTCCAGAAAAGGATATGCCAGGCGTGCCCGTCGAGAGCGTGGGTCGTTATCGCCCAGTACTTGATCCCCGCCCCGCAGACCATGACGATGGCGGAGGTCATTCCGGAGAAGCGGATGCCCGTCTTGTCGAGGATGATTCCGCCGATGATCAGGAAAAAGAAGAAGACGTTGAACCAGCCATAGGCTCCGGTATACCAGCCGTAATCGGTGCTGCTCCAGCCCAGCTGCCTCTGGAGCATATCCTGAAGGGGCGCCATGAGATCGGCCAGGTAATATCCGGCGAACATGGTGAATGAGACGATCAGAAGGGCCGCCCAACGCGCCTTCTTGGAATCGCTGAGAAGTCGATACACTTTTTCGCTCATGGTTTGCTCTCCTTCTCCCTTGAAGAGGTTGCAAACACGAGAACAGGGACAGGTTTCCGTCGGGCCGCATGATAGCAAGTCCCCGTTTTTCATACAATATGTTGATAAAAAATTATCTGGTTTTGACGGCGCCCCCGGTAGTACAATATCCTCTGCCATGAGAATCGCAGTCGATCTCATGAAGCGGCGCGCGCTTCCGGGGTAACGCAGCCACGGATGCGCAGGATCAGGTGTTTCGAGAAAAAAGAGAGGTGGGTGTATCGGCCAGGACTCAGCGTGAATATCGAATTAATCTCCAGAGTAATGGAAAGCACGTGAAAGGATCTTATCGCAATGGCCAAGAAAATATATGTCGGCAACCTGTCGTTCGATACGAATGACGATAAATTGAATCAGCTTTTCGCCACGTACGGGCACGTGGTCTCGGCAAACGTCATCATGGACCGGCTCACCGGCCGCTCCCGCGGTTTCGGTTTCGTCGAGATGGAAAACAACGCGGAAGCCGATAAGGCGATCGCCGAGCTCAACGGCAAGGACGTCGACGGCCGGGCGCTGAAGGTCAGCGAAGCCCAGCCGCGCGAGGACAAGCCCAGGGGCGGCGGCGGCGGATTCGGCGGCGGCGGCGGTTACGGCGGCGGCGGTGGACGCAGGGGCGGCGGCGGCGGACGCGACCGCTTCGAAGAGGAAACACGGCACAAGGCCCTGCATTCCACCGGGGGCGCGGCGCACGAGGCGATCGCGCCCCCGGCTTTTTTGGGAGCCCACCTTCTCCCCCCCCCCGGCGCAGCACGGCCTGAAAGTCACTAAAAAAATCGAAAATTCCGCTCGCTTGTTGCACGAAACATGCATTATACTGGAAAAGTGGTTCGATTTCCGAAGGAGTGTTCAGCGTCAGTCAGTAGATCAGAATCCATATCGCCTCGTTGCAAGAGCCCTATCGATGCAGTGCAAACCTCCCCAATCAATCACGGGAAAATTCTGAATCGATAATAATCTTGTAAGCAAAGTGTGCGGGCGCGCCTCGAACCGGGGAAGCCTGAAGCGATCGGGGATTTGAATTCGAAGGAGAGGTGAAGCGTATCGGCCCAGGGAAAGTATAGCATTGCGCAGTAGCATTAATTATCTGATTGTTTTGTCAGGTTAGTGAAAGGATCCAGTTACTATGGCTAAGAAGATTTACGTAGGCAACCTGTCGTTCGACACGAACGACGACCAGTTGAATTCGATTTTCGCGCCTTTCGGCGCCGTCACCTCCGCGCGCGTGATCAAGGACAAGTTCACGGATCGCTCGAGGGGTTTCGGTTTCGTCGAGATGGACAACAACGAAGAGGCCGATAAGGCCATCGCGGCTCTGAACGGCAAGGACGTCGACGGTCGGGCGCTGAAGGTCAGCGAAGCCCAGCCGCGCGAGGACAAGCCCAGGGGCGGCGGCGGCGGCGGATTCGGCGGCGGCGGCGGTTACGGCGGCGGTGGACGCAGGGGTGGCGGCGGCGGCGGCGGCCGGGATCGCTTCTAATCGCAGGATTGGATAGCCGATAGACAAAAAGGGCTCCGGAGCTACAAGCTTCGGAGCCTTCTTCTTTATGGTTCGAAACTCCTCATACGCTGCATTTTCTTGCCGGCGAAACGCTTCTCAGAACAAGCTCTTGATAGCTCCCCAATTCGTTTCCTGTACACCTAGGGGGCCCGGATCCGGAGACCAGCAGATATACAGAGGCGTCAGAACATCGATGGGGGCCGGAAAAGGCTCGGCGTAGCAGATATAGAACCCAAGCCCGCCCATGTACGAGTCGGGATGCGGAACGATCTCGATCTTGTCGGAGACCGTCGGAAGCCCCAGCCGCAGCATTGTGATTTGATGCGTCCACATCCAATCCATCTGGCACGCGTCCTTGTTCAAGACGAAGTCGATGCCCTCTACAATCGTTCCGAAAGAAGCCCTGATGTCGGGATTCTGGACCGTGTTGAGAATCACAACCGTCGTCGGGAAGCTGACGGCGAACACCGCCCCACTCATACCCTCCCAGCACGGCAGGCACCAGATCCAGCACTGGAACTGTTCGTACTGGGCCGGGCATACATTATAGCCGGCGCCCCCCGAAGCCGGGCTGGTGTCGTGAGTCGCATCCTTGAACACGCCGATGTAACCGATATCCGGAAGTTCCGCGGACACCGAGCTTGCGGCACAAAGAACCGCAGCAATCGCAAGACAGCGAACACCATTTGAAGGAAATATGGCGCGTTTCATTGAATCCCCCTCCACGAAGCGATATGTGCCGTTGATCGGGCCTATTATATCATGAGCGCGGGAACTTTTCAATGGGACAGAAAAGGTCGAGCAGTCTCTCCTCAGCAGGGCTTCTGAAGAAGGCAGGTGAAGGTCGCCGTGTCCACGGTGTACGAGCGATCGAACCGATCGAGCCAGAGCGCGAGGAACTGATTCAGCCAGACCGGCATCAGCAGATAGCGCAGCGGCCCCTTGCCGAAACGATTGAGCCAGTAATTGAACCGCAAGGTCGCCGTCGACCAGTAGCCCGTGTCGGGCTCGATCGAGATCACCTCGAAGCCGGCCTGCTCGGCCAGGTAGCGCAGGCCGTAGCGCGTGTAACGGAAATAATCGTGCGGCTGCTCGTGCTCCCCCCACATGAACGGAGTCATCAGCAGCGCCATGCCGCCTGGCTTCATGACGCGAAACGCCTCGGACAGAAAGAGCCGCGGCTCGGTGACGTGCTCCATGACCTGAAACGAGACGACCGAATCGAAGCTCTCGTCGGCGAATGGAAGAGAGAGCGCGTCGCCGACGACCTCGACCTCTTTCAACCCGTGAAGAGTCGTCGGCCGATCGAGGCCGATATACTCCGTGCAGTATTTCTCGACGATTTCCCGGTACGGCTCTATCCCGCAGCCGATATCGAGCACCCTGCCGCTCAGCCGGGGGGCATATCTCCTGACGGAGCGGACGCAGTAATGGTGTATCAGCCAGTTATGGGGCCGGGTGTTCCTGTTTCGCTCAAAAAGCATTCTTCACCTTGCGCAGGAACGCCTCGTTGCGGAATCTCCACAGAGTCTTTCGCGCCCTGCGAATGACCTTCCCCCCGAAGTCGACCGACGGAGACTCCGGAGAGTACTCCATCGCCGGCGCGAGCGCCAGATGAACGTACTGGTTCTTCTCCCCCGCGTCAATGTAGGCGAAATACCGGGGCTGGAGCGAGGTGATCGCCAGTATCTCGGACAGCCGCAGGGTCTCGTCGACCACCTGCAGGAGCTCGGGCCTGCTGCGTCTGAGGTACTCCTGATACTCGGGGCTCGGATACGTGATTAAAACGATT
>JBFZEY010000184.1:0-2716 GCA_041306625.1 Spirochaetota bacterium
GCCGCCTCGAACTTCACGACCTCGCCGGTAACGATGAGCCTCGTGACGCTGAAGAGCACGAGGTAATAGGTCTTATCGTACCAGCGTACGTTGATCATCGCATCGCCGCCTTTGTCCGTTACCGCCTCGCGGATTGCCTCGTCGATGTCGGGCCTGCCCATGGACCAGAGGCCGAAGAGCGACCAGGTGGAATCCGAGCCTTCGGCCTTACCAAGGTTCTGTTCGATTTTTTTGCCTTCAAGCGGCGTCGTCGACGCGGTCATGCCCATGGGCGTTACACAGGCCGCGAACGCGCCGAGCGCAATGACGGCGAGTATCGGGAGTATCTTTCTCTTCATGACGTTCTCCATGCTAAAACTTTACTTCCACACCGAAATTCGGGATCATGCTGAGCCCCTCCTCCTTCTTGTTGCGCGGATTGGAAGCGGGGTCATAATCGCGGCTATAATTCCAGGTCTCCTCGGTGATTGGCCGGTAGTTGTAAACGTTGATCATCTCTATGTACCAGCTCACGTATCCCCACTCGTGCGTAATCTTGTAGCTGTAGCGCACGTCGAGGCGCTGGTCGGAAGGAAAGTGCCTCGAGTTGCGACTGGTGCTGTAAATGGGGTAGTACCGTGGATCGTACCCGGGCGGGGTCGGATCCGGGCTGAGCACCCCGGCCACGATCGGAGTATATGGAAACGAGGTGTTAAGGGTGAAGCGCGAGCTGAGCGTGTGCCTGCCGCGCGTGTAGCCCGCCACGACCTTGAGGGCGTGCTCCTGCTCCAGGCCATAGGTGATGTATCGGTCCCGGTCGTTGTAGTCGCCGTCGGCGGCGTCAGAAACGCCTGACTTGCGTTTGGACTGCGTGTAGGTGTAGTTGACCCAGCCGAAAGGCCCGCCCCTTCCCTCCTCGCGGTCGAGGCGCAGCATCACCTCGGCGCCGTAGGCCTTCTGGCGGCCGACGTTCCGCCCCTCGTAGACGAGGATTGCGCCGTCGAATACCGGATCGTTTTCGAAGAGGTCCCGGAAGGTGTTGTAGAAGCCCTCAATCTTCAGCGTGAAGAGACCGATGCGCTGTTCCAGGCCCGCGGCGCGATGGATGGCGCGCTCCGGTTTATAGATCTCCTGCGCCGCGATGTTGGGCACATAATTGAAAATGAAGGGATTGGTCTGGATGAACGTCGAGTATTGCCCGGCCGCCACCGAGACGGTGGTATCGGTGGGGAACTCGTAGCTCAACATGCCGCGCGGGTCCACGGTAGTATCGCCGCTTCGGTCCAGATAATCGGCGCGCACTCCCGGAATGAAGGTGAGCTTTCCGAAGGTGAACTTGTTTTCGAGGTAGCCCGAGAGCGTGCGGTTCAGGATTGTCTGGCCGAGCTCGACCCTTTTGAAAAGATCGTCGTCCGTGAGATCCGGATATACGTCGACGGTGCGCGTGAGCGCGAAGGTGTTTCCGTCGGTCATGAACCTGTACAGCACGAGCTCGGCCGCGCCGCGGAGCTTCGCCACGCCCTCCCACCATTCGATATCAAACTTCTCCTTGAGACCGTACATATACGGCTTCGAGACGATGTTGATGTTCTTCACCGCGTCGGCGACCCGGTCGTCGTCGACATTGAGGTAGTTGATGCTGTCGTTCATCGAGGCGTAAGAGAGGAGCGTGTTCTTCACGCGTTTGTTCGGCTGCCAGGTATAATACACGCCGGCCGAATGTGAGATGAGGTCGTTCTTAAACTGGAAGTTCGCGAGCAGCGGGTCGATTTCGTCCGGCGGCGTGCTCTCGTTGATGAAGTTGATATAGTCCTTGCTGCCCATCACGAGCGCGGTGAGCGCATGGCGGCTGCTGAGAAAATACTTGCCCTTGAACTGGTAGTCCCAGTACTCGGGGACCGAGCTGAGCGTATCGCCGGTCATGAGCTTGTAGATCGTCGGGACGAAAAGCGAGAGGTAGCCGATGCGCCCCGCGGCGATCCAGTAGCCCCTGCTCGTCCGCCGCTCGCCCTCGTCCCCCTCGATTACCGACGGCGCGATCGGCCCCTTCAGGAGGAAATTCGACGAGATGAGGCCTATCTCGGTGACGCCGCCGAAGTCCTTTACGTCGTCGACGGTGTTGATGTTGATGATCGCGCCGGTGCCGCTCCCGAACTGTGCCGGGAAGGCCGAGGCATAGAGGTCGATCTCGCTCATCAGGTCGTTCGAGATCACCGAATGGATGCCGCCGAAGTGCTGCGGATTGTACACCGGGATGTCGTCGATATAATAGCGGTTATTGCCGGGATCCATGCCGCGGATGACGAGCGGGCCGAAGAAGCCGCTGGTGCGGATAACGCCGGGAAGCGCGGTGAGTGCGCTTATGGAATCGCCGAAGGATGCCGGCACCTCCTTCATCTCGCGAACGGTCATCGTATAGCGCGCGATCTTCTGGATGTCGCGTTCGCCGGTGATCGTCAGCGCCGCGCCGCGCACCTGCGCGGGCGAGAGGACGAAGTCGCGCGTCGTGGGGCCGTTGACGGCCATCCTCACCGAAATGGTCCTGAGGCCCGAGGACGAAACGATGACGGTATAGGTGCCGGGGCCCGGAAGCGCAAGCGAGTACGCACCGTCGCCGCCGGTACGTGCCTTGACGCGCGCCTCCTCCACGGCCACCACGGCGAAATCCACCGGGCTTTTGGTATAGCTGTTGTAGATCTTTCCCGAAAGCACCGCGCCGCCGGGACGCTGGGCGAGC
>JBFZEY010000185.1:0-4868 GCA_041306625.1 Spirochaetota bacterium
ACCTGGAATTCCGCTCTCCTCTCCCGAACTCAAGAGAACCAGTATTAGATGCAATTCACGGGTTGAGCCCGTGGCTTTCACACCTAACTTAGTCCCCCGCCTACACGCCCTTTATGCCCAATAATTCCGAACAACGCTCGCCTCATACGTATTACCGCGGCTGCTGGCACGTAGTTAGCCGAGGCTTTAGGCAGGTACCGTCATCACAACGAATATTACCCGTTGCTTATTCTTCCCTGCTTACTGGACTTTACAATCCGAAGACCTTCATCGTCCACGCGGCGTCGCTGCGTCAGGCTTTCGCCCATTGCGCAAAATTCTTAACTGCTGCCTCCCGTAGGAGTCTGGGCCGTATCTCAGTCCCAGTGTGACCGTTCACCCTCTCAGGCCGGTTACCCATCGTAGCCTTGGTGGGCCATTACCCCGCCAACAAGCTAATGGGCCGCGGACTCATCTCCAGGCGGTAGGCCTTGCGGTCCCCACCTTTAATAGCTGCTGCATATGCAACCACCATCTCATTCGGTATTAGCTACCCTTTCGGGTAGTTATCCCCATCCCAGAGGTAGATTATCCACGTGTTACTCACCCGTTCGCCACTCTCCCCTCAATGCAAGCATCGAGGTTCCCGTCCGACTTGCATGTTTAAGACGCGCCGCCAGCGTTCGTTCTGAGCCAGAATCAAACTCTCCGTAATAGAACGTATTGAGAGTTTTATTCGTTTCTAAAATTTGAAACTGACGTGAAACCTTTTACATACCACTACTACTCAGTTTTCAAAGAACCAGCGTCAGGGGATAAAAAAACCCCAGCTTTCTGGGAATCGATGTTTTAAAAAGGATTCGTTGTAAGCCGCTTGTGATTACAACATAGCCACGGGCCGTTTAGCCGTCAAGCTTTTTTGTAATTTTTCGGTCGACTTCGAAGAATTTAGACTTTTTAAAGAACACCTGCAATCGCCGCAAAGCGTGAAGAACCTATAAATATTATCCTATTTTTCGTCAAGAGAATTTTACATGAATTTTCATTTTTATAAAAAATTTAATAACCGCGGCGCTTCGAACCGTTTTCCGATGGCTTACAGGCAAACACCACCGGCGGACATGCCAATTTTACCACCTTTTTTTCAGCATCTCCTCGTAGCCCTGCAGCATGAAAAAAGAGGCGCGGTCGAAATAGAGCACGACCCTGTTGTTCAGATCGAGCGCCTGCACGTAAACGTGCAGGTCTTCCTCCACCTTTTTAAGTACGTACACCCACAGGTGGCGCTTGAGCAGTACCAGCGCCCGGTGCACCTGCGAGAAGGGGATCCCCTGCTTGTGCCGCTCGCGCCCCAGCTGGCGGAACAACTGCGCGATCTCTTCCTTGGGGAAATCCTTGACGATCCACTTGGAGATGTCGCGGTAAATGGAGTTCGCCGACTCGTACACCATCTGGCGGTCCAGGTTCCGGTACGCGAAGGTGTCGGGATTTCGGAGCAGATCGTTCATGAAAAGCTCGGTTATCTCCTGGTGGTTCTCCTCGATAAGCTCGACGAAACGATTGGTCAGAATATCTCTTTTCCTCAGCATGGCCACCCTTCAATGAATAAACGAGAGGTTTTCGGCGTCGCGGCGTTACGGCGCAAGGCGCCATGCAAATAACCTACTACCGGAGCGACCGCTCAGTAAAGCCATTTTTATGGTATGGCGACAAAAATAGTTATTGGAAAAGAAACGATATATCGGCTATGGTTGCGGCGGAATCGCACTGACCGGCAACATCCCATCTATGAACAGGCTGAATGAAAAGGCGCGCGCGCTGCTCGCGGAAGCGATCGGAGCGGAGAACATAATCGTGGAGGACGAGATCCTCGACCGGTACGCGCGCGATGAGACCTCCGACCTCGAGCACGCCCCCGACATCGTCGTTCGAGTGTCCACCGCCGCGGAGGTGGGCCGCGTTCTAAAGATATGCAATGAGCTCGGCGTTCCGGTTACACCGCGCGGGGCCGGTACCGGTGTAACCGGCGGCGCGATCCCCGTTACAGGCGGCGTGCTACTCTCGCTCGAGCGGATGAACAGGATACTCGAGATCGACGAGCGCAACATGACGGCGCTGGTTGAGCCCGCCGTCATTACGGGCGACCTCCAGCGCGCGGCGCGCGAGCGCGGTCTCATGTATCCCCCCGATCCGGCAAGCCTTGACTCCTGCTCCATCGGCGGTAACGTCGCCGAGGGTGCCGGCGGTCCGCGCGCGGTCAAGTACGGCACCACGAAGGACTATGTCCTCGGCCTCGAATTCGTGCTTCCGGACGGGGCCATCATCACCACCGGCGGCAAGTTCGTAAAAAACGCCACGGGTTTCAACCTGTGCGGACTGCTCACCGGTTCCGAGGGAACGCTCGCCGTAATCACGAAAATTCTTCTGCGGCTGGTTCCGGCGGCACCCTTTAGCATGGACCTCCTCCTCCCCTACGATACACTGGAAGCGGCCGTGGATGATGTATACGCCATCATCGCGCAAAGGGTCGGTCCCGCCGCGCTGGAGTTTATGGAAGAAGACGCGATCCGGCTCACCGCGCGTTACCTCGGACAGGACATGCCCTTTCCGGACGCGCGCGCGCACCTGCTGGTCCAGATCGACGGGACCTCCGAGGAGGCGGTGCGCGACCAGGTTGCCACGATCGCCGGCTGTGTAAGCGTTCCAGGAGAGCGGATCATCGCGGCCGAGAGCCGCGCTCAGAGCGAGAGGATATGGAAGGCGCGACGCGCGATCCGTGAGGCGATCACCGCGGAAAGCCCCGTCTTTCTGGCGGAGGACACGGTGGTGCCCCGCTCGGAGATCCCCGCTTTTTTAAAGAAGGTCAAGGAATTCCTCAACGGCAGAGGGCTGCGCTCGGTGATGTTCGGGCACGCCGGCGACGGGAATGTCCACATCGACGTGCTCAGGGGCGGCATGTCCCGGATCGAATGGGACGCCCTGCTGCCTGAATTGAAGAAGAACATATACGCAATCGCGCTCGCTCACGGAGGCACCATCACCGGGGAACACGGTATAGGCTACACGCGCAGGGAATACCTCGGCCTCGCCCTCGGCGAAGACGAGATCGCCCTGCAGAAGAGGGTCAAGGCGGCGTTCGATCCGCGCGGCATACTCAACCCGCGCAAGATTTTCGGGGACTGACGGCACACATGCTAGAACACGAATACCGTCATCCGGCCGAACCGGCCCCCGGCAACGCCAACGGCGGCGCGAAACCCGCCCATAGCGTCGCGGTGCTCGTTGCCGACGATGAGCCGGCCATCCGCGACCTCCTCGCCGCCGTCCTCGCGGGCATGGGAATCGGGAGAATTGACAACGCACAAAACGGCCTGGAGGCGTGCAAGCTTTGCCTGAGCAACGAATACGATATCGTGTTCCTCGATGTATCGATGCCGGTGCTCTCCGGCATCGACGCCTACAGGCGGATACGAGAAGCACGCCCATCCGTGCGGATCGTGTTTATCACCGGGCTCTACCAGGACGAGGAACTGATAGAGAAGATCGGCGGGGAGCGCACCTGCGGGTATATCAGGAAGCCCTTCAATATTTCCGAAATCTGCGCGATCGTCTCCTGCGTCGTTCGTACTGAGATTACGTGAATTTTTCTTGATTAAATAATGGCTGAACGTTCAATGTCAAAAAATTTCAAGAGGTGCCAGGTGGCAAAAGCAAGCATAGGCATTATCGGCGGTTCCGGACTTTACCAGATCGAAGGAATAAAGGTAATCGAGGAAACGACCGTCAAGACCCCGTGGGGATATCCGTCTGACTCAATGATTATCGCCGAGATCGGCGGTGTTCGGACCGCCTTTCTGCCCAGGCACGGGCGCGGGCATGTTTTTCTGCCCCACGAAATAAATTACCGGGCGAATATCGCCGCGCTCAAGATGATCGGAGTGGAGAAGATAATCGCCTTCTCTGCCGTCGGCAGTCTGAAGGAAGAAATCCGGCCGCTCGATTTCGTCCTGCCCTCGCAGCTAATCGATCGCACGAAGGGCCGCGTTTCGACCTTCTTCGGGGAGGGCATCGCCGCGCACATCGCTTTCGCCAATCCCTTCTGCGCCGCGCTCGACGATGCGATTGCGCCTGCCGCCGCGGAGATGGGACTGCGGCTCCACACGGGCGAAACGCTCGTCTGCATGGAGGGCCCGGCGTTCTCATCCCGCGCGGAAAGCAACCTGTACCGGTCGTGGGGAGCGGGCGTCATCAACATGAGCACCCTTCCGGAGGCAAAGCTCGCCCGCGAGGCGGAGTTGTGCTATGCGCTGGTGTGCATGAGCACCGACTACGACTGCTGGAAGATGGACGAGGAGCATGTCAGCGTCGAGATGGTGGTGGCGAACCTCAACAGGAACGCGGCCAATGCGCGCAACCTCATACGGGCGATCGTACCCAGGGCCGCGGACATCGGCCATTGCGCCTGCAACGAGGCCTCCAAGTACGCCGTCATCACCGCGAAGGAGCGGTGGGACAAGAAACAGGCGAAGCGGCTGAGCGCCATCCTGCCCGAGTACTTCTGATCTACCCTTTCCGGTCGATTAGGGAGAAACAGCCCTCGCAATATCCAATAAAAATCCCCTGCCGCATCAGGCGGCACGGGATCATGGGATTTTTCGTGTGATTTAAATCATATACCGGCCCGCATGCCAAGATACTACGTTCTCGGTTTGATCGGGCCGTAGATATACCCGGCATCCCTGGTATCACCGACATCGAGGTCATCCTGATAGGAATCGCTTATATTGTCGACCCCGGAGAAGAGGTCGGCGTATCGGTACTCGTCGATTTTCCAGCGATACTGAAGCTGCGCATTAAGCACCAGAAACGTGTCGGTCTTTTCAGATCGG
>JBFZEY010000186.1:0-2937 GCA_041306625.1 Spirochaetota bacterium
CGCACTCTAGCATATTCGCGGCAGTTGTTCTTCTATCAATTGGGGCAGAATGCGTCTTCCGCCGGTACGTGTTTCAAGATAGGCCTTGCCGGGATAGGTGTCGCGTACGGTTCCGATGACCGCGGCATCCCTGCCCTCCGGAAACGTCCGCATTACCTCGGCGATTCCGTCGGCGTCCGAGCCGCGCACCACCAAGAGCAGCTTCCCCTCGTTCGCCGCATAGAGCGGATCGATGCCAAGCATCCCGGAAACGCCCTTCACCTCATCGCGCAGCGGCAGGCTCGTTTCCACCAGGCCGATGCCGAAATCCATTCCCTTAACAATCTCGTTCAGCACCGAGGCGACCCCGCCCCGCGTGGGGTCGCGCATAAACTTGACGCTCTCCGGGAACGCCGCAAGCACTTTGTCGACAAGCCGGTTCATCGGCGCGCAGTCCGAAACGAGCCCGCGGCTGAAGCTCAGGTCATTGCGGAGCGCCATAATGGCGATACCGTGGTCGCCGATGAAGCCGCTGATAATGACCGCGTCTCCGGGCACGATCGGCCGACGCTGCACCGCTCTCTCAAGTATACCAATACCCGCCGTATTAATAAATATTTTATCGGCCTTGCCCCTCTCCACGACCTTCGTATCGCCGGTTACGATCGAAACGCCGGCGTAGTCCGCCGCGCCCCTCATCGAAACAAGGACCCTCTCGAGCAATGCCATCTCCAGCCCCTCCTCCAGAATCAGCGCGCAGCTCAGGTAGAGCGGCCGCGCACCCATCACCGCGAGGTCGTTCACCGTGCCGTTGACGGCAAGGGATCCGATCGTTCCGCCGGGAAACTCTATCGGCGTAATGGTGAATGTGTCGGTGGTGAAGGCGATCCTCCCGGCACCGACGGAGAGCACCGCCGAGTCGTCCAGCTGCACGCTCTCCGGCCCCAGCACGCGGCGGATCAAACCGCCGATCATCTCGTTCATGAGCTTTCCGCCGCTGCCGTGCCCCGAAAGTATCCGGTCCGCCATTACATCCCCCCGTATTTATAGTAGGCCGAACACGGTCCCTCGGACGACACCATGCATGGCCCCACGGCATTCTCCGGCGTGCACGCCGTACCGAAGAGGCCGCACCCGGTGGGAATGATGAGTCCGCGCAGCAGGTCGCCGCAACGGCAGCCGGGGTGCTGGCGCGGCGCCGGCGGATCGACGGGAAAGCGCCGCGCGGCGTCGAAGTCCGCATAACCGTCGCGAAGCGCGAGCCCGCTACCGGGAATGACGCCGATCCCGCGCCAGTGCGCGTCGCACTCCTCGAAAACGTCGTACATGATCTCCCTGGCCTTCAGGTTGCCGCCGTCGCGGACCACGCGCGCGTACCCGTTTTCGACGACGTTCCGCTGCTCCCCGATCATGCGCACCAGATTAATAGTGGACGTGATGAGGTCGTACGACTCGAAACCCGCCACCACACATGGCTTGTGGTACGACTTGGCCACGAAGCGCCACGGCTCCACGCCGATGATCGCGCTCACATGCCCCGGAAGGATGAATCCGTCGATGCGCGTTTCGCCGGCGTCGAGCAGGGCCTTCACGGCGGGAGGGGTGAGCTTGTTACCGCACAGGATGGAAAAGTTCATAATGTTCCGCTCGCGCGCCCGCCGCACGGCCACGGCCTCGGTCGGGGCCGTGGTCTCGAAGCCCACGCTGAGAAACATCACCTGAACATCCTGATTCACGGCGGCGAACTCCAAAGCATCAAGCGGAGAATACACCACCTCGAGCCTCATCCCGGTCGATTTCTCACGCGCCAGCGAGCTGTACGAGGACGGCACCTTGACCATGTCTCCGAAAGTGGCCACGGTTACGCCATGGACGCGCGCGATCTCGATCGCCCGGTCCAGGTAATCGTTCGGTGTTACGCAAACCGGGCAGCCGGGGCCGTCAATAAGCGAGAGTCCCTCCGGAAAAACATCACGCACCCCTGAGCGGAAAAATTCGGTGGTATGGGTGCCGCAGACCTCCATAATCCTGAGGTCGCGCTCGAGGCGAAGGGACCGAAGCCCGTCCGCCATCTCCCTGATCCTATCGCTTTTCATGTTGTATGATTTCCCTGGCCACTGCAATCTGGCCGAGCGCCAGGCAGCCGTCGTTGAAGGGTATTTTTTCCGGAAGGTGAATGTCAAACCGTTTTTCCCGCAGGCCGTCGATGATGAGCCGAAGCAAAAGCCGGTTCTGAAACGCACCGCCGGAAAGCACGACATCGTTAAGGCCGTCTTTACCGCGTATGTTCTCCGCCATCGCGACAGCGATCCCGGCAATCGCCGCGTGAAACGCGCACGCCGTTTCCTCGACGCTTCTGCCGGAAAGGCGCAGCGTAACGACGCGCTCCACCAGCGACTCCGTCGAAATCACCGCCGGGAAGCCTGCCGAAACCGGGATCACCCAGCCATCATCAATCCAGGTTTCCGCACCGCAAAGCGCCGCCTCCTCGAGCAGCATCGCCGCCTCGGCCTCGGCGCTCACCGATTCCGCTATCCCGAGTATGGCCGCCACGCCGTCGAAAAGCCTTCCGATGCTGCAGGTCTCGGGACAGTTGATTTTCTTTTCGATCACTTCGCACACCACCGCCGCCTCTCCGCTGCGGCGCATGATCGGATAATCGTCGCCGTAACGCGCGCGCAAAAGCGCGATACCGATTTTCCACACCTCGCGGATAGCGCTCTCCCCGCCGGGAAGCGGGAAGTACGAGAAATGCGCCAGCCGCTCGAACTTTGCCCGGTCGGCGACCAGAAACTCGGCCCCCCACAGCCGCCCATCGGTGCCGTAACCGGTGCCGTCAAACGCGATACCGATGACACGACCCGGCAGGTTCCGTTCTTCCATGACCGATGCTATATGCGCGTGATGATGCTGTACGGCGACCCTGTGCATTCCAAGGGCTTCCAGCTCTCCGGCTAT
>JBFZEY010000187.1:0-8774 GCA_041306625.1 Spirochaetota bacterium
AATAATTCTTGAATACATTACGGTGTTTGATACATAGAAACAATGGAACCTGGAAATGACTACCCGTATTATATCGAGAAACCCCTCGAGCACCATCGCGTCGAGGGGTTTCTCAAAGCTTTTGAGGAAATACTGGAGAATTCGAACTACCGATCCATTCTCGATCTGTACGCGCGCGTATCAATGCATTGTTCCCGATGCGCGAGCGAATGCCAGATCTACGCGGCTACCGGCAGGCCCGAGGATGTGCCCTGTTACCGGTCTTCAATTCTGCTGAGAATATACCAGCGTCATTTTACCCCTCTCGGGAGAATAAAGCGACTACTGTTCGGGACCGCTTCTGCAACGGAAGCGGATATTGATGAGATGCTGGAATCGTTCTATCATTGTACCGCATGCGGTCGCTGCACGCTGTACTGCCCCATGGGGATCGATCACAGACTCATTACCAGGCTTGGGCGTTTTATTCTAAGCCGAATAGGCATAGTACCCAAGGCCCTGGCCGTTTCTGTGAAGGAACAGCTCCAGGGCGTAACGGGCAATACCTCCGCCATACCACTCAAGGCGCTTAAAAGCACGATGGAATTTCTTGAGGAGGAAATAAAGGAGATCAAAGGCGTTGAAGTGCGATTTCCTCTTGATGTGGAGGGTGCTGAATATGTTTTTTTCCCGCCGGTAAGCGATTTCCTGATGGAAGCAGACACACTGATGGGAATAGCCTGCGTGCTCAGCGAGGCGGGCGTGAGCTGGACCATCGCTTCCGGAAATTACGACGCGATTAATTACGGACTTTTCTACAGTGACGAAGTTCTTGAAAAGGTACTCCAAAGGATGGCCGCAGAGGTGCGCAGGATAAAAGGACGTAAAATTCTAATCGGAGAATGCGGTCATGCCTCCCGTTCCGCCAAGTCGTTTGTATCGTCGTTCAATTCCGGCGAAGATATTCCGGTCATAAACATTCTCGAATTGACGGCACAGCTGATAAAGGAGGGCAGGATAGAGCTCGATCCGACTGCAATCAGCGAGAAGGTCACCTATCACGATCCATGTAATCTTGCACGCTCCGGATGGGTGGTCGATCAGCCCAGGGACATTATCAGATCCTTTATCGGTGACTTCGCCGAAATGTCTCCCACTGGCCGCCATAATCTCTGCTGTGGAGGAGGCGGTGGGACCGTATCGGTAAACGAGCTCAAGCCCTATAGAATGGACACGGCAGGCCGTAAAAAGGCCGAGCAGCTCAAGGCGACCGGCGCCGACGTGGTTATCGCACCGTGCGCCAACTGCAAGAAACAGATCGGCGAGCTAATAATTCATTACAAACTGCCCATGAGACATGCGGGTCTTCATGACCTTATTTTTACCGCAATTATAATGAAGAACCAGGTACGAACCGATGGATGATGTGTTGAGTTTTGCGACAGGTCCGTTGCTCCGCTTCAGTATCGCCGTGGCAATACTCGGTTCCGTACGGCTGGCGGCACTATCATTGATTGATATTGCAAGATCTCGGAACAATGCAAAAGATCGAAATTTACAATGGAAGGAGATCCTCGTTGAAACCGTTTCCTGGATGCTTCCCTTAAGAAAAATCATCGAAACACGCCGGTATTTCAGCGCGCTTTCGCTGGTGTTCCACGCGACCCTGCTCACGACCATTATTTTCCATCAGGATCATATTCTTCTGGTGCGGAAGACTCTCGGGATTACATGGCCGCATGCCGGCAGAATGGCAATTGACGCATTGTCCGCGGTGTGCATGGTATGCGTCTGCCTGTTGATCGCATCACGCATCTTGCCCAGGCGCGCACGGGCCTTGAGCCGGAGTATGGATTATTTCATGCTGGTGATAATTCTGGTTACGCTCATTACAGGATTCACCGCATCAAAGGCATTCAACCCTCTATCTCATGGCGTCGTACTGCTCATCCACTCGCTGTGTGGTAACGCTATCCTAGTAATGATTCCTTTTTCACGGTTCGGTCACTGGATACTGTATCCACTACTCTGGATCGCTTCCGCAACCGCCTGGAAACTACCGTCCGGAACACAATCCGAAGAGACCAAAACTGAGATCGGCTGAAAGCAGGGGAAACCGCAAATGAAGATCAGTGGAAGGGCATATTCCATCATTGCCGCCGGTACGATTCCGGTGGTATTTGCAGGCGCTCTCGCTTTCGCGGCCCTGCATATCGAAGCAAAAGGGCGCGCAACACAGATGCTCCGTGGCGCAATTGGATGGGAGATCATGCGGATTGACGGTAATCGAGAGGGGCGTTCCGTTGTGTTCACCCACGAGTCTCATCAGCAGTATGCCGCTAAAAACGGAGCCGGCTGCAAAGCATGTCATCACTTGAATCTGCCCAATGACAATGTCAGTTCCTGTTTTGAATGTCACAGAGCCATGAAGAACAAGTCATCTATTTTCAATCATGACCGACACGCCAGGCTTTTCAAAAGCAAAGAAGCCTATTGTGAAGAATGCCATGGCCGGGACCGATCGAGGGAGCGCGTAAAACCGTGCGTTCAGTGCCATGAGGAGTACCGTGAGCCGGCCTCCGTATACGGGAAGGTTATTGGCTACGAATCAGCGATGCATGGCAACTGTATCGGCTGTCATCAGAAAGAGGATGAAAAGCTGGGGCAGAAGATGTATACCGACTGTGGTTTCTGCCACCCCGACAGCGAATAAACGTCACTATGGTCTTTTTTTATTGTACTCAGGATTTTCTTTAGCGTAGATGGTGCCACTGTAATCAATGCCATTTACACAAAGATTCTGAAATTCTCTCAGCCGTACGGGTACATCCCTTTCTTGATGATTCCCATTTCGGATAGAAGATCGTTATGCTTTTTCTCGTCCTTCATGAGATAATTGATGAGATACTCGCAGACAACCATCTTGCGTTTTTTAAGGGCCTCTAGAGAAGCCCTGGCCATCTTGATTGTTTTTTCCTCTATCTTTATATGGTTTTCCACCAGTTTCCACACCTTCTCTAGCTCCTCGGGGGTCATACTCACCGCCTGTTCCCTCAGGGAATGCTGGATGAACTCCTGGACGCGATAATGCATCTGTGAATCATGCTGGATTATCTCCATCACCAGGCGTATCACCGGATTGCCGGTCTTTTCGATAATCTGTCCCGTCGATGCCACCGAGGCGTTCTCGATCTTCTTCCACGCTTCCATGTTCTTGTAGATCGCTTCCTGAACTTCCTTTGTCGACATGCCCGCCTCCTGTTGCTTTATTATCGTGATGCTTCTTCGCGCACCGATACAGTAATCTTGTAAAGCAGGGTGAGAATGAGAAAACCAAGAGACCACACTCCTAGACTTATGATGAGCTCGGCTACCGTGGGGGTATATTCCGTAATTGACTCAAACGGAGTGGGGATAAAACCGCCAACCACCAGGCCAAGGCCCTTGTCCAGCCATGTGGAGAAAAAGACCGCGGCGGCTCCAGTAGCAAGCCATCGTTCGTTATGACGCGTGGACGGATTGATCAGAAGCGCAAGCGCCAGCACCGCAAGGCCAATCGAAGTCCACATGAACGGTACCAGGCCGTAACGGCCGTCGAGCCCGAAGAACAGATATTCCAGGGAGTGCCTGTGCCCTGGAATGCCGCTGTAATATGCCGTAAAAAACTCAAGACCTATGAAGAACAGATTTGCCGTCATTGCATAGGCGACGATTTTAGCAAGGGCCTGGATCGGTTCGCGGCCGGGGTCGAACCTGGTGTGTCGGCGAACCACCATGCAGAGCAGAATGAGCAGCGCCGGCCCCGACGCGAACGCAGAGGCGAGAAAGCGCGCCGCCATAATCGCGGTAAGCCACAGGTGCCTGCCGGGAATGCCCGCGTACAGAAAAGCCGTGACCGTGTGGATACTCACCGCCCAGGGAATGGAGAGATATATCAGTGGTTTTGACCATGCGGGCGGCGCGACGCCTTTTCGTTCAGCGCCCAGGGTGGCCCAGGCAATGAACAGGTTGATAAGCAGATACCCCATAAGCGCCACCGTGTCCCAGAACATCATGGAATTCGGGGTGGGATGCAGGAATACATTGAATATTCTGAATGGCTGGCCCATGTCGACGAAGATAAAAAGGATGCACATGCTCACCGCCGAAATGGCGAGAAACTCGCCCAGGATGGTTATCTTCCCGAAGGCCTTGAAATCGTGAAGGTAGTAGGGGAGCACCACCATGACCGCCGATGCCGCAATGCCGACGAGAAAGGTAAACTGTGAAATATAGAACCCCCAGGAGACGTCCCTTCCCATGCCGGTTATGACCAGCCCCTCGGAAAGCTGTCTCAGGTAAAAAAACACACCCGCAAGCGCAAGCGCGATCAGAATGAATACGAGCGTCCAGTATTTCCTGCCTCCGGAACGCGCTTTTTCAAACATGCCGACCTCACACGATATAATAGACTTCCGGCCTTGTTCCCAGTTCCGGTTTCCGTCGAATGGCGAAACGTCCGGCGAGCAGAGCGCTCACCTCGCTTCTGGAGTCGGACAGGTTTCCGAACATGAGCGCCCTCTCACTGCACGCCTCAACGCATACCGGAAGCCGCCCGTGGTCGATTCTTTCTGCGCAGAAGTCACACTTCTCGACAACCCCCTTTGTGCGTGTCGGGTATTCCCGATTTATGGTTTTTTCATCCAGAACCTTGCGCGGATCCATCCAGTTAAAACTGCGCGAGCCGTACGGGCAGGCCGCCATGCAGTACCGGCATCCAATGCAGCGGTGCATGTCCATCATGACGATACCGTCCGGACGCTTCCATGTAGCCTTTGTGGGACAAACGCGCACACAGGGCGGATTGTCGCAATGGTTACAGAGCACGATGAAATCGGTTTGCGCGAGGCCGCTTCGGAGCCGACCGTCCCTCTGCTCGGGGAACGCGTTGATGAAAGGCTCTTTCCATATCCATTTTATTTCATGCCGCTTGTTCTCGATCGCCGGAACGTTGTGTACGAGATGGCAGGCCGCCATGCAATCAATGCAGTCCGTTTTCCTGGTGCATTTTGTCATGTCGACGACCATGGCCCAGCGAACGGCTGCGGGCGAAAGCGCCGACGATGCAGCAAGGACGTCATCGCCGAAAACCACCTCTATCGCGGCACCGGCGCCCGCCACGGATATTCCCAGGCGAGCGGCGTTCTTCAAGAATTCCCTTCGGTTCAGTTCGTAATTTTTATCGAGTTTCATGCTTTCGCTCCCTGGGGATGTTGTGGCAGTCCCAGCATGCGGGGGATACACCGAGATAATTATGGCATGTATCACAGAAATCAGTCTTATTCGCGTGACACTTCATACAGGCGCCTGTAAGGCTTTTCTGGTATTCATTACCGGCGACTATAACGGGGAGGCGTTTCCCCTCGCGAATTACCTCGTCGCGCCATTCGATGAGCATGGTCATGTGATATTCTCGCATGAATGCCCTGGTATTCACACACTCCTTCCCCGCGTTGACGAGTTTGGGTTCGGGAACGACGTTCGCCCTGCCGGTCGCGAGGGCATACCATAGCGGAAAAGCGGCAATCGCGATGAAGAACCCAAGCCCTCCAAAAATCTTAATCCCGTCATGCATTATACGCCTCCTTCGATGAAAGCTCATCTCCGCGGAGGTTTGTGGTGCGTTCCTTTTCGCCCTTCATCACCAGTGCGTTACCGAGCAGCTCGTGGACCCCGCACACGTCGATGCCGCCTATCCAGTAATCCATAAGCGCCGGAAGCGTGGCCTTGTCGATCGCGCAGATACAGGCCAGCATGTTCACCCCGTGTTTTTCATGCACGTGTTTGACCGCGTTCGCCCTCGGCAGTCCGCCGCGCATTCGCATCTCGAGGTTTTCGTCGGTGCCGAGTCCCGACCCGCTGCCGCAGCAGAACGTCTGCTCGCGGATTGTGTTTTCCGGCATCTCAAAGAAATTATTGCAGGAATTCTTAATGACGACGCGCGGCTCCTCCAGCATTCCCATCGCGCGGGCGGGGTTGCACGAGTCATGGAAGCTAATACGGTAATCATCGTTTCGCGAGGGATCCAGGTTTAATTTCTGATGATGGATGAGGTCCGATGTGAACTCGCAGATATGCACCATCTTTGTCGCCCGCGCGTGGTCAAAACGTGTTCCGGTAATCGAGGATACAGGTTCGCCCTTCGTTTCAGCCGGGCCGTTCATGGTATCCATATATTGATGCATCACGCGCCACATATGACCGCACTCACCGCCGATTATGTATTTCACCCCGAGGCGCTTTGCCTCGGCGTAGATCTTGGCGTTGAGGCGCTTGACCATCTCGTGCGAGAAAAAGAGGCCGAAATTCCCGCCTTCCGACGCGTACGAGCTGAAAGTGTAATCGAGTCCTATCTCGTGAAAAAGCATCAGGTATCCGTAGAAGGTGAAGATGTGCGGATCGGCGAAGATGTCGGCCGACGGTATAATAAAAAGTACCTCGGCTCCCTTCCGGTTGATGGTTGGTTCCACCCTGATTCCGGTAATTCCCTCGATTTCATCGACGGCAAAATCAATATTGTCCTTAAAAGTATGTGGCTGTATACCAAGGTGGTTCCCGGTACGGAAGCAATTGGAAGCCGGTTCGATGATCCAGTTGATGTTGAGCCCGACCATATTCAGGAGTTCCCGTCCCATCATGGTTATCTCGGCGGTGTCGATGCCATACGGGCAGAAGACGGAACAGCGCCGGCATTCGGTACACTGGTAGAAATAATAAAACCATTCCTTCAGTACCGCCTCGTCGATATCGCGCGCGCCGACCAGGCTTCCGAGTATCTTCCCTGCAGCGGTGAAGCGTTTTCGGTATACGGACCGCATCAGCTCGGCCCGCAGCACCGGCATGTTCTTAGGGTCCCCCGAACCGATAAAAAAGTGGCACTTGTCCGCACAGGCACCGCAGCGAACGCAGATATCCATAAAAAGTTTGAAGGAGCGAAAACGTGAAAGCCTTTCCTCAAAGCCCTTGATGATCGTTTCCTCCCAGTTCTCAGGCAACTTCCAGTCCTCGTCATACGGCTGCCACTCCCGGGGATTTGGCTGTTCGAGGTATTCGACATGCTTCTGAACGCCCGAAAAACAGAACGTCCCCTTGCGAAACTGAGGTTTGGTATCCATCCAGCCCTTGTTGGGCGGCCGCAGGTCGAATTTCATCAGTTCGTCATGTGTTAATTTGAGTGCCATGTCAGTCCCTCTCCAGCTGGTATCCTGCTGCCTTCAGTTTTTCCCTGAATTCATCCTCCCATTCCTCGTAGGTGTGCACTTTTACAGGAGCGTTCCACGGATTTATATGACGTCTGGCACGGTTTGTGTTGGCGAGGTTGCGGGTAGGAGAAAGGAACACGCCCGCCATGTGGCTGAGCTTCGAAAATGGGAATAGCGCGAAGAAAACGCTGACCAGAAAAAGATGTACGTAAAACGCGACGCCAAGGCCCTCGGGAATGGAGGGGGAAAATAGCAGCAGGCTCATTACCAGTTTTTTCGCGGCGAAAACGTCCGTCCTGATGAAATAGCGCATGATCACGCCGGAGATGACGATTCCGAAAAGCATGAAAAGAGGAAAATAATCCGTAGATAAAGAGATGTATCGCAGCTGTGGAACGACGGCCCTCCTCACGAGCAGATATGAGAGCGCAATCAGGATGAGCCCGTCGGTGAGATACAGCGCAGGAACACCGATCTCGAAAATCCCATCTATGGAATGAACGAATGTAACGGGAAAAGGAACAGGCTCGGTGAAAAATCGCAGATGACGTATAAAGATGATCAGGAACGACCAGTGGAACATCATGGCGAATATCCACAGCCATTTGCTCGACCCGTACGCGAGTTTCGGTCCACCATGGATCTCTGCCCTGCTGTTTCTGAAAAGGGACCTGAAAAACAGTACTTCGAGAAACATGCGGCCGATGGCGCTCGGGAGGCCGGACGGGCTTTCAAGCGGCTCGGGCTTTATCCAGGAGAGCGATTTCGCCTGTCCGCAGGTGGTCGTGATGCGAAACGGGACCGGGGAACGAGCCCAGTCTATCACGCGGTATAGTATCCCCGCGAGAAACATTGCCAGGGCAGTATAAGGCAGCCAGATGCCGAACAGGGCGGGCATGTTTCCGGCCAACGCACACGCGAGAAGCGTCAGTCCGCAGACGAGAAGAAAGGAGAGTGCTAAACCCATTTGACCGCTCCGTTCGTCAGATATCGCCCGCCGTTTACGACAGGCCGAGTCGTTCCATTATTTTATGATTGCGGCGCTTAAATTCGTTCATCGCTATATCGTACAGCTTTTCACGGCAGGCTGCGTAGCAATCAAATGCGGCAAGAGCCATTCTGTCGATACGGTTGAGTACGGTGAATTGTTCCTCGGACGCCTCTGTGAACGTCGCTTCGTAACCGGGGGTCTCCATGATCGCGTTCTTGAGCATGAAGACGAAGCCGACCGCCTGCGATGCCGTATATTCCTGGACCGCGCGGATTTTGATAAAGCTCTCCAGTGGTTCTTGATATACGCTTTGATCTGTTCCTTCTATGAGGGATTCGAGCATACGCGACGTAACATCATTGATGGAGGCCCCGACGGGGTTGGCGAAGCGGTCGCGTTCGCGCTCCATAAACGCGGCTCCCTGGCTCGAATAGGAGGACATAACGTGTTCTCTCCAGCGCCTGAGGATTTCATCGCGGTTGATTTTAATAAAGCTTTGGATCATCATAATGTTGTTTAGCGAAAGGCGCCCTGGCGTTTTTCCCCGGACACGATCGCGGAAT
>JBFZEY010000188.1:0-8407 GCA_041306625.1 Spirochaetota bacterium
CTTCCGATCTTTTGTTTTTCGTGAGCGTGAGCGCCTTTAATAAATAGATGACGCCCTTTTTACGGTCTTCGACGTTACCCACGAAGATCAGGCTGTTTTTACGCTTCTGCACACCCTTGACCGGGTAGAATATGTTGGCGTCCATCCCGTTGTAGACAACGCTCTGGCGCTCCATCGGCACGCCGAAGGCCTTGTTGATCTCGCGGGCGGAATCGTGGGAGACGGTGATGATGCGGTCCAGCCTGTTCGAAACGACGGCCTGCATGAGAAGCGGATAATAGAGTATGCGCTTCATCTTGAGGCCGAATGTCGAGGGATACTCGAACCAGGTGCTGCGGTCGATCGAGAGCGGATGATGCAGGGTCGAGACAAAAGGGACGCCGAAATAATTTATAAGGAGAAAGCCATAGCCCAGGCACTGGTTGTCGTGGATGATGTCGAATCGGTGTTCTTTCAGAAGCTCCCTGAGTTTCAAAAAGGCCCTGATCGAGAACGTTTCGATCTCGGGGAAGATCCCGAATTTCGATGCGACGAACTCGTAGAAATTGAGCGGAGAGAGGCTCGCGAAAGGCTTGTCAGGCTTTATGTAGTCCTTCTTGACGTTGAAGTAGTTGTGATTGCTCACCCTGTGCAGGGTCACCCCCTCCATCTCGAAGGGATAGGGAGGCCCAACGATTGCGTGCACCTCGTGGCCGAGCTTGACCAGCTCGCGCGCCACATACATCAAATAGATGCCCTGGCCGCCGCAGTAGGGGTTGCCCCTGTAGCTCATCAGACATATCTTCATGACCGGCTCCTGTACGACTCGATAACGTCCTGGTATACCGCCAGCGTGTTCCTGGCGGCGACGGGCCAGGCGAAGTTCCTTTCCGCGCGAATGCGGCCCTTCTTGCCCATAACACTCCGAAGCGCGGCGTCTCCGAGGAGCGTCGCGACCGCGTCCCGTATGGCCGCCGGGTTTTTAGGCGGCACGAGTATCCCGGCTCCGTCGTTGCCCACCACCTCGGGAAGCGCCCCCGCCGTGGTGGCGACGACCGGCGTCTCGCAGGCCATCGCCTCGGCGGCGGGCAGTCCAAACCCCTCGTGGAGAGAGGCCATCACGGCGACGGTGCAGGTCGAATAGAGGCTCACAAGCGTCAATAGATCCACCTTGCCGGTGAAGACCACACGCTTCTCCAGACCCAGATCCTGTATCATGCCCCAGGCGGTAAGCCGCTTGGGCGGCCCCTCGTCCACGATGGTGAGCGTGACATCCTCCGGAAGCATGGCCAGCGCCTCGAAGAGATAGCGCATGCCCTTTTTATGGTCCTCGGTGTTCCCCACGAACAGGAGCGTCCGCTCCTTTCGCGGCTCGCCGGTGTTGCGGAAGACCTCAACGTCCATCCCGTTATACACCACTGAAAGCCGCTCCCCGGGGAGTCCGAACGCCCCCGAGAGCGTGCCCACCCCCTCGTTGGACGAGGTGATCACCCTGTCCAGCCGGTTTATGACGATGCGTTGCATGGAAAGCGGATAGAAGAGCACCGTTGTCGCGAGCTCCCAGAAGCCCCTGTCGATGAGAAAATCCGCTTCGCGATCCATGGAGAGCGGGTGATGCACGGTCGAGATGATGGGCATTCCGTACGCCTTCATCGGCAGAAGTCCCCATCCCAGGCACTGCACGTCGTGAATAATATCGTAGCGTTTCTCACGCAAAAGCCCCTTCATCCGGAAAAAGGCGCGCAGGCTGAACGTTTCCATCTCGGGGAAGACATGGAAGCGCGTGAGAAAGTAATCGACGAAGTTCCATGGCGAGTATATCCGGGTTAGCTTTTTATACGGCAGGCGCATGGTCCGCTCGCACCAGAGGTTCAGGTTTTCGATCCTGTACACCGACGCCCAATCATCCATCGGATCCGGATAGGGCGGCCCCACCAGTACATCCATCTCGACGCCGAGCCTTCCAAGCTCCCTGGTAAGGTGATAGAGATATATCCCCTGCCCTCCGCAGTAGGGATTACCCCGGTAGCATAAGAAAAGGACCCTCATCTCATGGATTACTGTTTTTTGTCTTCAGGCAGCGTCGAGCGCGCCGATATTATCGCGATGCCGACCCAGAACACCATGCCCAGTACCACGAGCGTAACCGCCGCGGCCGGGACCGCCAGGGCCCAGTAATTTCTGATATACAGTCCGTAAATAAAGAGCGCCGCAAGGCCCAGCGTGAAAAGGCACAGGAACAATGCTTTAACTTTTGCGTAATCCTTTTTTTCCACAATTTCCGGCATAGGAGGTGCCACCTTTATCGTTAGTATCGTCCAGCCGACCCAGAACCCCGTACCGCAGATGCCCAGGGCAACCAGCGCTATCGGAATGGCGAGGGCGTAATAGGTATAGGCGTCGAAAAGTCCGATATTGGAAATCTCGAACGCCGAAATTTCCACGAACGCGTAATTGATGAAAAGACCCGCGAGCACCACCGCGATGGCGCAGGCGATGAATCCGGAGATCCGTGAACGTTGCATATGACTATCCTGACCGTTAAAATTCTAAGACTATCTTAATGACGCCGTCTTCTCTGGACACCGCCCTGTCGAAGGCCTTCTGTATATCACCGAAGGGCATAACATGAGTGATGAGCGGGGAAACATCGACCGCGTTTTTTTCAATCATACTCAGCGCGAACGGATAATCGATTGAAAGATCGGGCCCGACCGAAGCGACCATCCGCAGTTCCTTGCGAAAGAATTCGTTGAAGTTAAGCCGCGGCGCCTCCTCGAGACAGATGCCGAAAAAGGCCACCTGGCCGTTGTGGCGGGCGAATTCAAAACAGGTATTGATTACGGAGCTTTCCTGCCCGTATGCGTCGATAACGATGTCGGCCATGTTTCCCGAGGTGATCTCCCCGATCGCCTTTACGGCTTTCGTTTTCGATGGATTGACGAGATGGTCCGCCCCCATGCGCCTGGCCGTATCGAGCCGGTAATCCAGGATATCGACGGCGGTAATGCTCCGCGGAGAGAGGTTTTTCAGGAGAGACACGAAGAGCAGGCCGACCGGTCCGAGGCCCACGACCACCACGTTTTTATTATACGGGCTGTCGAGCCTGAACACGCAGTGCGAGACGGCCCCGAGCAGCTGGGTCATGAGGAGTATATTTGCGTCACCGTTCGCCGGAAGTTTCTGGAGTCTCCCCGGATCGGCCACATGATATTCCCTGTACGCATCGAGACGCGGGGGGTAATACATCACGCGATCTCCCGGCCTGTAGAAGCCGCTTTTCGACTCTTCGACGACACCCATGCACTCGTGGCCCGGGTATCCGGCCGGGAAAGGGTAACTTGCGGGATTGAAACTGTTGCTGAAATAAGGAAGGTCCGAACCGCAGAGAGCCGCCCTCTGCAAACGCACGAGAACCTTGTCATCGCCGACAGCGGGTATGTTCTCTTCCGTTACCTCGATCTTCCGGGGGGAAACAATCTTCGCGGATTTCATTAATAAACCTCGGTGAAAAACGATAATCAACGGTAGGTCCGATACGATAATTGTCAACATATTTTGCAGTACACGGACACGGTATACTGTAATAAGGAATTGTATATATGTTTTACCGTTTTCATTGTGATAAATTTTAATGAACGATTATCCGGCATGGCTCCTAAAAAATATCTTGACGCCGCCACGAACGACTGCCCATCATACGATAGGGATTGAGGTTTAAAATGAGAATTATACCGCAGTTGATCGGCGACATCGGCATTCTCCGAATCGAGGGCTCCCTGTCCAACGAGAACCTGCAGGACCTCGAGAGCGTCGTACGCGGTCTGCAGGAGAAAAAGCGGAGCATCGTCCTCGATCTTTTCGAGGTCGGCTTCATCTGCAGTTCGGCCCTGAGCCTGCTGTTGAGTTCCACGAAAAAAGCCCAGAAGGAGAACCTTCACTTCGTGATCGCCGGACTTAATGAAGACATCAAGAAACTTTTCGCCGTCACCG
The DNA here is from genome assembly GCA_041306625.1 of Spirochaetota bacterium. Taxonomy (GTDB): domain Bacteria; phylum Spirochaetota; class UBA4802; order UBA4802; family UBA5368; genus MVZN01. Next base: position 3,973 of record JBFZEY010000188.1, read on the forward strand.
AGCTCGACAGGCACCTGGTTCTTTTCGACAGCCTGGACAAGGCGACCGAGTATCTCGAAAAAAGCAAATAAGGCCCGAATCCCCAGCCATCCCAGACACCCGTCGTCATGAAAATAATCGCCTGTCTCGGCAATCCCGGCAAAAAATACCGCAACAACCGGCACAACATCGGATTCCTGCTCGGAGAGTCCATCGCGCGCTTTGCGAATATTTCGCTCCGTAAAAGGGAGTTTTCCTCCACGACCGGCACGGGCACGATCGCGGGCCAGGCGGTCCTTCTGCTTTTTCCGGAAACATTCATGAACAACAGCGGCGTCGCGCTGCGCGCGGCCCTTGATTACTACCGCGAAACCGCCGGGAATATCATCGTCATCCACGATGAAATCGAGCTGCCCTTTGCCGAATTCCGGCCGAAGTTCGGCGGCGGGCACAAGGGGCACAACGGGCTTCGTTCCATCATTCAGCACATCGGCACCTCCGACTTCCACCGGCTGCGCTTCGGGGTCGGCAGGCCCCCGCACCCGGAGATGGCGGTGGCGGACCATGTCCTTTCAGATTTCACGGCCGGAGAGCTGCTTCACATTGAAGAGATACTGCCCGGCGTTCTCGACGCGCTGACGGGGATCGTTACCGGTTCCTGAATAACCGTTTCATTCGTGTTGAATATGCCTTGACGAAGCGGCGGAAATGGACTCCAAATACTGGACAGACACCGGGAAGGACGAATGCTTCCCGTTTGCAAAGGGGAGGTTTCCATGAAGATACTCGTTCCCCTCGCCGAGGGATTCGAAGAGATCGAAGCTGTCGCCATAATTGACGTTCTGCGCCGGGCCGGGCTCAGCACGACCAGCGCGAGTCTCGCCGGCAACCCCGTTCGTGGATCGCACGCCATTCCCGTTACGGCTGATGAGCCACTGGACAGTCTGCAGCCCGGCGACTTCGGCGCGATCGTGCTTCCCGGCGGCATGCCCGGAAGCGATAATTTAAAGAAGAACGATACCGTTATCTCGTTCATACAGAGCATACACCGGCGGGGAGGCATCATTGCCGCGCTCTGCGCGGCTCCCATGGTGCTGGGCCACGCGGGCGTACTGGCCGGCAAAAAGGCGACCTGTTTCCCCGGGTTTGAAGGCATGATGACGGGAGCGACCCCGACCGGTGCCCCCGTCGAGGTGGATGGAACGGTCATCACAGCCAGGGGCCCGGGCTGCGCCATCCCCTTTGCGCTCGCCCTGGTCGAGGCGCTCGCCGGTAAAACGATGATGAAAGAATTGAGGGACGCCATGCAGGTTTACTGGCTCTGACGATGGCACTGGAAACAGGAAAGAAAAGCGTTTTCAGGGCCGGCGCCTATGTGTACGTTGAAGGCGACGAAGACTCCAACGACATCTACATCGTCGAGAAGGGAGAGGTCGGCCTTCACGGCAACAACGACCGCATCAAGCTGCACAAACCCCTGGTGCGCCAGGGTGAGGTCTTCGGGTTCACCTCGACGCTCTGCAAACGTCCCCGGATGGAATCGGCGATCGCGCGCAGGGACTCGGTAATCATCACTTTAAAGCGCGAGCGCTTCATCGAGCTGGTTCAGAACAACCCGAAGGTTGCAATCAAGATATTGAATTACTTCGCGAACGAACTGCGCACCTACAACGAGATGATGCTCTCACTGGACCCCCAGGACGATGACTTCATCCCGGACGAATCCAGGCTCTTCGACCTGGCGCGCCATTATCGCCTGGCCGGCAGGCACGATTACGCGCGGCATATCCTTGAAAGCTGCGCGGAACAGTATCCCGGCGGGGCGCACTCCGGGGAAATCCGTTCGATGCTGGCTGAAACGCGCGGACAGGACGCTTCCCTTTCCGGCGGCTCTATCGAGAACGGCTCCTCCCGCATATTCCGTGACGGCCAGATGATCTTCGCCGAATTCGAAAAGGGCGAGGACCTGTTCATCATCAAGGAAGGAAGAGTAAAGATTATAAAAGTCGGCGGGGGGCAGGAGATCCTGCTTTCGGTACTGAAAGACGGCGACATCTTCGGCGAGCTCGCGATCATATCGAACAAACCGCGCAACGCCACCGCCATCAGCATGGGGACGACGACGCTTTTGTCCATCAAGAAAGAAAACTTCTCCGAGGTACTCGGCAAGTCTTCGGCCATCGCGAGCAAGATATTTATGGCCATAAGCCAGCGCATATGGTTTACCTACATCCGCCTCGAGTCCAAGGTGTACGCACATCCGATCACGAGGATTTACGCCTTCCTCGAGAACAAGCTCCTCGAGGACCGCGTTTCGCTGAAGAGCACCGGTTCCGTCACACTCACCTTCGGCATCGACGAACTGCTCCGGATGTCGGGCATTCCGGCCGCGCAGAGCGAAAAGGCCATGGAGATACTCCTGGACGATCCGAACCTCGAGTTCAACTTCGGACAGGTCGCGATCGAGAACCCGAGCATCCTCTCGACGAAGGCGAAGTTTTACCGGTCGAGGGACCATATCTCATCGTGGGACGGCGACGCGCCATCGAGGAAGGAGCAGCGCCGCACTGCCGCTCCCGCGCGCAAGGCAGACACAGGCGCCGATCCGGACGAAGACAGCCCGCCGAAACGACCGGCGGAACCGTTCGACGAGACCGGCGCCGTGGAGAGCACCGATCGTGATGAGCCAGCCGGTCGCGTCGGCGCGGGCCTGAAACTGCCGTCGGAAGAGATCAACCTGGATTGAGCGCCCGCCCCACTTATCCGCACCCGAAACAGCCGCCGGCGCCGCATTCCCCCCGCGGGCCGTATCCAATCAGCGCAGGAACTCGTCGGGGTCCATCGCCTTCCCGCCGCGCCGCACCTCGAAGTGCAGGTGGTTGCCGGTCGACATGCCGGTTGAGTCGACCGTTCCGATCTGGTCGCCCTTTTTAACGCGCTGTCCCGGTGAAACGAGTATCTTCTCGAGGTGCGCGTAGTACGACGACAGCTCCTTCTCGTGTTCGAGGATGATCAGGTTGCCGTATCCGTTGTTGTTATAGGAGGCCGTTTTCACCACCCCGCCGGCGGTCGCGTTGACCTTCGTGCCCCTGGGTGCGAAAATGTCGATGCCGCTGTGAAAGCTCTGGCTCTTTTTTGTCACCGGGTGCACGCGATAACCGAACCTGCTCGACACCTTTCCCGTCGTCGGCACGGCGAATTCACGCGAGCCGGTCGGCGGGACGGAGGCGTCCTCGACTGTGGCGCCCTCCCCGGCCATTGGACGCTCGGGCGCCTTCTTCTGGAGGTACCCGCCGAAAATCCATCCCTCCGCACCGTCCGCCCTCTTGACCCGGAACCACGGCCGTGTCTTGCCGCCGATGGTCTCCATCTGCTTCGACTGTTCGAGCACCTCCAGGCGTTCGGCGAAATCGAACCTGCCCATCACGCTTCCGGCGCTCGAGCCCGAGGTGCGCATGAGAACGCCGGAGCCGGCGACATGGGCGTAAAACGCGCCGGCGCTTTTCTTCTCGGCCGGGGCTTCGACGACGGGCGGCGGGACGGCCTCTTTTTTTATTCTTTTTCCCGGCCTGTCCCCGGAAAGATATCCCGAAAAAATCCAGCCTTCCTCGCCGCCCGCGCGGCGCACCAGCAGCCACGGGCCGCTCATGCCGTCCACCGTTTCCATCTCTTCCGACTGAAGCAGGATCTCGACCTTCTCCCCGAAAGCGCACCTGCCCAGCGCCGCGCTTCCGATTTTGCCTTCCGAACGATAGACGACGTCGTCGAGAAGATAGGCATATTCCCTGGGCGGCACCTTCTTCGAGGTATGGATCTGGTCCGTCGTCTTGATGTCGCTCACCGCCTCGATGTCGATGGGAACGTCGATCTTGGTCGAGCTCCCCTGTTTCAATCGGCCGTTTATATCCCCGATGAACTCGCGCATCTTGCGGAGGATGGCCTCCTTTTTCTCGAGGTCGGCGGCGTATTGCTGCTTCACCATGTCCCTGTTGCCCTTGCGCTGACTGTTGTAAAAGTCCTGCGCGGAGGCGGAGTGGATCGAAAACGCAAGGAACGCACACAGTACGGGAAATGTTATTTTCATCGGATCGTCCTCTTCAATGGCGTATCCCCGGCAAGCGCACGGGCAATGGAATTCAGTGAGTACCACACGGTGCACGGCATGTCCATATGTTTTTGGTACGGAGTCCCCCATCCGGGCAACAAGTTCTTGACATTCCCGCTTTATAACAGATTCTTCGATTTGTTTCATTAAATTGGAGTTGCGGTTCACCCGGCGTTCTGTATCATTAGAGTTGCTGCTTTACTGAGTGTCATTGCAAGCCCCGGCTTTATCGGGGCGCGGCAATCTCATGAAGCATCAGGTTTCTTAGTAAAAACTTGTTGTCTTGTGAGATCGCCACGTCGGCCTGCGGCCTCCTCGCGATGACATTTTTGTCAGTTACGCAACAAGTCT
>JBFZEY010000189.1:0-5835 GCA_041306625.1 Spirochaetota bacterium
TTCCGATCTGTGATTGACCCTGAAGACGCTGCGCGCCCCGTCGGCACCGGTGACGAGAAAATTCTCATTGTATTCGCCCGCCGCGAGGAAGCACACCGACGCGGGGACGCTCACCCATCCCGATTTATCGAGGAAACGTTGTATCCGTTTGATATCGGTCATGCCCGGGGGCGCTTCTTCCTGGTCTCGGCGCCGGGGCGCACAGCGCCGTGCGCGGGGCCGACGCATGCGCCGCCCCCCGCACGGGAGGAGTTAATATCCTTCAATATATTTCTTCAGCGTCCTGCGCATCAGGTATAGATTGTCCGGGTTCACCCTGTCCATGCAGTCGGTAACATCGTGGAAACCGCCCTCACCGAGGCCCGGAATACCCGTGTGGCCGACGGTGATGGCCGGGATTCCCGCCCGCAAAAAATGCAGGGCGTCGTCGGTGATGGAACCGCCCGCGTCCATCGTTTTGCCCGACACGCCCTTCCACGCCGCGTTCAGCCGCGCGCGCAGTTTCGCGTCGGTCTCGAGGAATGACAGGAAGATACCGTTCTTTGTCCAGTAGAGCATGTTGCCGTTCTGGCCCACGAGCTCCAGGTTGACGAGCGAGGCCGGGACGGTGCGCCTGGCCGCGTCATCACCGAAATATTTCTTAACAAAATGGCGCGAACCCTGCGGCCCGACCTCCTCCCCGGCGAAGAAGACGATGGTGACCGTGGACTTCCCGGTTTTGACCCTGCCTTCCTTTATGTCCTTCGCCAGGGCCAGCAGGGTGACGACGGCTCCCCCGTTGTCCACGGCGCCGCAGCTCTGGCCGGAGAGGAAGATGTACCCGCCGAACCCGAGGGCCACCAGGCCCCAGTAGACCGAAAGCGCTCCCGCCAGACAGACGGTGGCGATGGAGAGGGCCGGCTTCCCGAGCGAGGCGAACTTTTTGCGCAGCAGCACCCACAGCGACATCAGCAGGCCGAGAACGCCCGCAATCGGAATGAAGCGGTAGACCTTCGCGCGCTCGATATGGTCGAAGAAATCGGTCTTGGAGTCGTAGTGCGCGGCGAAGACCAGCTCGCGCACCGCGTCGGCCGCCGGGAAGTTAACGATGATGTTCTGTCCGGTTTTGGTGATGAGCGGGCTCACCAGCGGAATAAAATATTCGAATTCCAGGAAGAGAAGCACCCAAATGGCGACCGCGGCGATCAGGATGGGCAAGGGCTTTCGCTTAATAACGAAAAGAAGGACGAGAAGCGAAAGAAAGAAACACGCATAGCCCACCAGCAGCTGCTGGTACGGCCGCAGTACGAATTCCTGGACCGTAAAGGGGATGTCCCACGACGAAAGGAGCCCCTGGAGGTAGGCCGCCGTCTTTTCAACGGCCTCACTGTGATTGGGGCGGGGTACGGCCAGCTTCTCGAGCACTGCGAACATGTCCATGGCATTCGTCTCCTGTAATGGATTTTTGCGGCCGTCTCGCGACCGATGTCAGCGAAGGTCAGATCCAGCGGAGCATCACCCCGAAGACCAGTATGAGCACCGCGTTCCAGGCGTACAGCGCCGCCGTGGCGCCGACCTTCGCGCGCGTTGTCCGAATATCGTATACTCGAAACGAAACAAGAAAGAGCGGCCAGTACGCGACGAGGAAGAGCAGAAAGGGAAAGCGTGTGCTCCACCACCAGTATTCCCACGTGAGCGCCCCCACCGCGTTGAGAACCATCTCGACCAGGATACAGCACACGGCGAGCAGCGCCGAGATGAACAGGCGGCTGGGAATCCCGATGACCCGGGCCGAACGGTCCGCGGGTAAAAGCTTTACTGCGGCGATCCCCATGATGAGGAACATCAGGGATATCTCGATGTTCAGGCCGATCAGTATCTGGTAGGCCGTTTTCCCCGGCGTGCCCCACAGCGGGGCGTAGCCGCTTACGTGCGCGATGACGGCGTTCCATATTTCGGCGTGCCAGTCCATGCCCCAGAACGCGAGCCCCGCGCAAACCGCGCTCCAGTCCTTTTTTCCGATATCGACGAAGTATACATAGATAACGACGAGCAGGAAGGGTATGACGTACCACTCGAAGCGGGAGCTGTCCCGCAAAATCGACAGGGCCTGCTGGGCCGACGGTGCCATGAGCGACCTCCTTCGTGGACAGTATCCGCCGCGCGGAAAGCTGCGCGGCACACATCCGAAACTATATGAATACTCCGCTTGCGCGCTTTGTCAAGGAAGAAGCCCGGACCGCCTTCCCATCACGCCCCTACTTGATCCGGAACCTGCCGCCGCTCCAGCCGATGAGGAGAAGCGTTTTGCGCGTATCGGGATCGACCACCTTTATGTCCGTTCCGGTCTCCGGTAGCACGTACTCGACATATTCCAGGTCCTTTCGCCCGATCTTCGACAGCACCTCCTCGCCGGACGGGAAGCCCGTGAAATCGCTCCATTTACCGCCCGGGGACGGCACGAGCAGGCGGAACAGGTCGCACATGCAGCCCGCGCCGCAGGGCCGGTTCACCGCGACCACCGTGACGCCCGGGGCGGTGAAGAGCGCCACCTGCAGTGCGTAATTCTCCGATCGCGCCTCGATATAGCCGGCGGGAATATTCGCCTTCGTGATCTGTTTCCTTTTGAACGCGGCAGAAAGGTCCGGCGGGGTTATTTCGCAGTAGAAGCAGTCGTCCGGAAGCGCAAGGTAATAGTCCATCACGCTCATCTTCTTCGCCTGCGCGTGGAGGCCGTCGGCGGCGGGGGCGAGAAAAACAAGGGCGATCGCCAGCGGCAGCAGGTGTTTTGTCATGGCGGTTGCTCCGGTGTCGGTGATGTGCGCGGTCCTCTCAGAGGGCCGGAGCATGTATATATCGCCGAAGCCGAAATGTCAAAGCAATTCCGCCCGCGGTGCGGCCCGTCCGCAACCCGCGCGTCGAAGCGCGCCGCGGCGGACACGATTTGCTTGATTTATTCGCCCTTCATGATACGCTGATACACAGGACGGCCCGAAGCGCACGACAGTCAGCCGGTCGGACACTACAGAGACGGGCCGCGGTCGGCGGATTTTCGCGCATACACCGGCATAACGGGGAAACCGCAGGTGCGGACAATCCCGCGGGCAGTGTCCTGCGCTTGTCGCCCGACGGCGGGAGGATCGCCGTGCGCTATACCGTCTACGGCGACGCCCTGGAAACCATCATACTTGAAGAGTTCGGCTGGTGAGCGGCCGCCGGACCTCACGATAACAGAACACACCCACTACCATATGGACGGGCCATGAGCGAACGGGCAATGGACTGGATAATCGTACTTGTCGTCGCCGCAATGATTTTCGCCGCGTTTTTCCTTGCCGGCAGGGGCGTCGCCGCGGCGCGGCACCTGATGGGCGGGAGCTTCATCCTCTACGGGGCGGCGGGGCTGCTCAGGCGGCGCATTCTGATCTCTCCCGCGGCGGAGCTGTTCCAGGGAGCGGCGGCCGTCATCATCTCGCTGCTCTTCATCGCCGGAGGGATCGTGGTGATACGCTGAGCGCGCCGGCCCCGCCTCACACGTACAGTTCCCCGCGCATATAGAGCACCGCCCTGCCCGACACCTCGGTGCGCGCGCCCCTGTTGCGGCACTGAATATATCCCCTCCTTGCGGAGAGCTGAATGGCGGAAAGTTCGTCTTTTTTAAGCACGCCGCTCCAGTAGGGGGTGAGCGTGGTGTGGGCCGAGCCGGTCACCGGGTCCTCATCGACCCCCGACCGCGGGGCGAAGAAGCGCGACACGAAATCGCACCCGGTTCCGCGCGCCGAAACGATGACGCCCCGCGCCTCGAGCACGGCAATCTTCGCCAGATCGACCTTCATGTTCAGGATGTCGTTTTCGCTTTTGAATATCAGAAGATAGTCCGACCTTCCCCGGTAGGCCTCCACGGGCTGGACGTCGAAGCATACAACGAGAGAGTCCGTCATGGCGACCCTTTCGATTTCATCCGTGGGAAAATCCATCGCCAGAAGATCGCCGTTGCCCTTCCTGACGCCCAGCGGTCCGCTTTTCGAATCGAAGCTCACCGTGCCGGTGGCGTGGCCCTCGTAATTGAAAAGGACGTGGGCCGCGGCGAGCGTGGCGTGCCCGCAGAGGTCCACCTCGACGGTCGGCGTGAACCAGCGGATGTGATAGCCGTCGCCGCGCCGTACGTAAAAGGCCGTTTCGGACAGGTTGTTCTCGTTCGCGATATTCTGCATCAGCGACGCGTCGGGCCAGCCGCCGGTCAGCGGACAGACCGCCGCGGGGTTCCCCGCGAACAGGCGGTCGGTAAAAGCGTCGACCTGGTAGATCGTCTGTTTCATGATGTTCCTCCCTACGTGCCGCCGGGAGGAGCACTGTGCCACGCATGCCTCCCGGTGTCGATTTTGCGGGCACCGTCTTTCTGCTGCATCACCCGCGTTCCGGTCGCTTGCCTATACTGCTCGATGGTCGTCGCGTAGCTCCCTCTCGAGCTCCGCGATGGTTAGGGGCGCCGAGCCCTCGTAATGGTTGTTGACGTTGACGATGACGCTCTTCCCCGCCGCGTTAAAGCCCTTTATGAGCGATACGATCGGCCCCGTGTCGCGCCGCTCCACGATGGCGTCCCACTTTTCGCCGGTGCGCTCCTCCATGATCTTCCGGTCGCCGCCCAGAAGGCGGAGCACCACGGGCGCCGTGAAGCGCTCACCGAACTTGCTGGAGATTTCTGCGACGGAGGGCATGTACTGTTTTTCGGAGAGTACGTGGACAAGCCCCTGTCTCCCGAGGAATTCAAAATAGTCCGCGGTGAGGTAGTTGCCGTTCCTGCACTCTATTCCGACGGGGATGTCGCGCGGCACACGGGCCGCGAATGCGGCGAGCGCCTCCATAAAGGCCTCGCGCCCCGGCATCTTGTGCCGGTTGAGGTACTCGAACTCGAGCATGATGACGTCAATACGCCCGGCGAGGGGAGCGATGCGGTCAAGGAATTCCGCGTAGGTCTCCGGCGAAAGGAATTCGGGATTGGACGAGCCTCCGGCGCCGTGGACGAGGGTGAGTGCGCGCGGCGCCTTGACGGTGAACGAGAAGTCCGGCGGTACCGCTCCGTTATAGGCGCTCGCCTCGGACCGCGAGGGCATTTTGTAGAACCAGCTGTCGATCTCCGCGGTTGGGTATTTCCGCGCGTACTCCGCCAGGTATTCGACGGAACGCGAACGCTTCGCGTCGTAGACCAGCCCGATCCACGAGTGATAGTTCCACGAGCAGGCGCCGATTTTAACGAACGGCGCGTCCGCGCCCGGACTTCCCATCCCCGCCCCCTGTCCGGAATTTCAGGCGCCCTTGAGACGCCGCGCCATCTCCCGGGCGATCGCCGCGCAGCCGTCCAGGTCAGCGGCCGTCGGCGCACACTTCGCCTCGACGATGGTGTCGATCAGATCGAACTCCGAGACCTCCGCGAACTCTTTCAGAGCCTTGACCGCGCCGCCGCTCCAGCTGTACGAGCCGAATATGCCCAGCACGTGGTTTTTCAGGTTGTTCATTCTGATGAGGTTCACCAGGTGCGCCATGGGCGGGAAGAGACCGTTGTTGTAGGTACAGCTTCCCAGCACGAGTCCGCGGTACTTCCACACCTCGTTGATGATATAGGAGACATGGGTTTTCGACACGTCGTAGAGCTTGATGTCGCTGATGCCCTCCTCGGCCAGGACCCGCGCCGTCGCCTCGGCCATCACCGCCGTGTTGCCATACATCGAGCCGTACACGATCACCACGCCCGGTTCGGTGTCGAACCTGCTCCAGCGGTCGTAGAGCTCAACGATCTTCTGCGGGCGGCTCCTCCACACCGGCCCGTGGACCGGGCATATCATGGAGATATCGAGG
>JBFZEY010000190.1:0-3755 GCA_041306625.1 Spirochaetota bacterium
GCTCGAGCGCCTCCTGTTTGCGCCTCCAGTCGACGACGAGGCGCCTGAATTCCCCGACCGCGTGCTCCAGAAAGACCTAGAACGCCTCGCAGAAGTGGTTCAGCCCGCCGTCGCGCGGGTCGCGCAGGCGGTCCTTGGGACAGCCGCCCCGGCAGCGCTCGAGCCAGCGGCAGTCGAGGCAGCGTTCAGGGAGAAAGGCCTTGCGCCGGCCGAAGTCGTTCTGCGCGGGCGAGTTCAGCATTTCCTCCAGGCGGCCTTCGGTCACATTTCCGAGGCGACAGGAGGGCTCGACGAAGAAGTCACAGGAGTACACGTCGCCGTTGTGCTCCACGACGACGTACGGGCCGCATTCGTCCATCAGGGTGCATTCCGACGGCGGCAGTCCCGCGTAGCTGAACAGAAGCGACTCGAAGAAGCGCACCGAGGTGGTCGGCGCGCCGTCGGCGAAATCCGCGCGCCACAGGTCGAAGACCGTTATAAGGAATTTCCCGAACTCCGCGCCCGAAACCGAGAAGGGGGCCGCCCTCGAAGGATCGGCCGGATCGGGCTCGACGCACGGAACGAACTGCATGTACGAAAGACCGAGCTGCTTTAAAAATCCGTATGTCTCCTCCGGGAAGCGCACGGAATAGTCGTTCACCACGGACAGGGCGTTAACGGCGACGCCCTCGTCGAGCATCAGATGCGCGGCGTCGCGCACCTTCTCCCAGGTAGGCCCCCCGGCGCGCGTGCGGCGGTAGCGGTCGTGCACGTGCTCCGGTCCGTCGATGGAGAGGCCGACCAGGAATTTGTAGTCCCTGAACAGGCGCGCCCATTCGCGGTTGATCAAAATGCCGCCCGTCTGCATGCCGTTTCCCACGGTCTTGCCCCGGCCGAAACGCTCTTCAAACTCCACGGCCTTTTTATAGAACGCGGTGCCCATGAGCGTCGGTTCTCCTCCCTGCCAGCTTACGGAGAGCTCGCCGTGCGGCCCTGCCATGAGCTGGCGAATCGTCTCCTCGAGCACGGCCTCGCTCATGCGGTGGACGGACGTGTCGGGGAACAGCGCGCCCTTGCCGCTGTAGAAGCAGTAGCCGCAGGCCATGCCGCAGTCGGGACCGGCCGGCTTGATAAGGATGTTGGTAAGGGGCTTTCTCATCACCAATGCGGCGCGAGCCCCCCGCGCGGATCGCGCTTGATGGAGGCTTCCCAGTTTGCCATGAGCTTTTCCATCTTTTCGCAGACTTTCGGGTAGCGTGCGGCAAGGTCGTAGTTCTCACCCTCGTCGCGTTCCACGTTGTAGAGGTTGGGCCAGCGTCCCAGGAAACGGTCCTTCGCCGCCATGCCCAGCGGCGTCTCGGGCTTGTCGAGCGGGATGGGCCAGTTGTAATGGTTGATGCTGCGGAAATACTTCCACTCGCCCGCACGCACGCCTTCGAGCTTCTCGTCATGATAGAAATACAGCGCTTCGTGCGGCGATTTCTTTTCCTTTCCCGTAATGAGCCCGCCGATGTCCCTGCCGTCTATAATCCGGTCGGACGGGAGCGTAACCCCGGCCGCGGCCAGGAGCGTCGGGAAGAAGTCGATGTTCATCGCCGGCGCCGTGCAGACGCTCCCCGCGCGCACGCGGGCCGGGTGGCGTACGATAAGCGGCGCGCGAAAGCCGCCCTCGTAGCTCTGGCCCTTCCGGCCGCGTAAGCCGTCGCCGGGGCGCCCCTCGAACCAGGGACCGTTGTCGCTGGTGAAGATGACCATGGTGTCGTTGTCCAGGCCGTTGCGCGCGAGGCACTTCATGATCTCGCCCACGCTGTGGTCGAGCTCCTCGACGACGTCGCCGTACGCGCCTCCTTTCGAAGTCCCCTTGAATTTTTCCGAAGGGTAGAAGGGCAGGTGCGGCGAGTAGTGCGCCATGTACAGGAAGAAGGGCGCTTTGCCGCGGCTGCGCTCTATGAAGCCGACCGCCTCTTTCGTAATGAGGCCGGTCAAGCGCTCCTGGTTGAGGCCTATGTCGGCCTCGAGCATGGTGTCGTTGCGGTACAGGGGATTGGGCAGCTCGTCGTTGGACATGGGCGTGCCGAAGAATTCGTCGAAGCCGTGGCGCATGGGATGGTACTGCGGGTCCTTGCTGAAATCGCCCAGGTGCCATTTGCCGATCGCCATGGTGCGGTAGCCCGCCAGGCGCAGACCGTCGGCCACGGTGATCTCGTCGGCGGGAAGGCCGTCCACGAAACTCTTCACCCTGAAATCGAAGGCGCCGAGCCTGCCGATGCCGCGCGCGACCGACTGGAGGATTTTTGCCATCATCGGCTGGCCCCCCGACTGCAGGGGGAAGATGAGCCCGGTGCGCACGGCATAGCGCCCGGTGAGGAGCCCCGCGCGCGACGGCGTGCAGAGCGAGGCCGAGGCGTAGAAATCGGTGAAGCGCACGCCCTCGCGCGAGAGGCGGTCGATGTTCGGCGTGCGCACGACGGTGTTGCCGTAACAGCCGGGATCGCCCTGGCCCATGTCATCGCAGAGGATGAGGACGATGTTGGGGGGCTTCCCGGCGGCGCCCTTCACCCGCTCCATGGGAAGGGATCCGGGACGGCCCGAGGCGAAGGCCCGATCGGCGCCCCCGGCGAGCCGTTCAACCGCCCGGAGCCCCGCGTAGCCGACGGCCGCGCTTCCGGCCGCGGCGGCGCCGAGCCTCAGCAGGGTCCGGCGTGTCATTGCGCTTTTGTTCATTGTAAACCTCCATGTGATCGTCGGAAGGATGGCGATGCCGGATCAACTCCCGCGTTTTTCCGGGGTGTCGGCGCAGCAGGCGCGCACCTCTCTTATAAGGTCTTCGGTGTTCCAGGGTTTCTTGAGCACCGCGTTGGCGGCTCCCTCGCTCAGCGCCCTCTCGATCGCCGAGTCGTCGGCCTGCCCCGTGACCAGGATCGACCGTATCTCGGGGCGCTGTTTTTTAAGCTGGATGAGGAACTCGTCGCCCTTCACTCCCGGCATCAGCCAGTCGGAGATGACCAGGACCACGCATGCGTTTTCGGCATACAGCTCGTCGATGACCTGCAGCGCCTCGCCGGCGCTCATGGCGCATTCGTACGTGTATTCGCCGCCCAGCCTGTTCTGAAGCTCCTGCTTGAGCGACAGCACGATGATCGCTTCGTCGTCGACGCAGATGATGGCCTTCTTCCTGTCCATTCCTCTCCCCTGTCGCGTGTGTCCGTCCCGGGGCATGGCGCCCGGGTGGAAGCTCCCGGCACACCCCCGCCGGGGCAAGGATATTCGAAAATCGCCGGCAAGTAAAGCAAAAAGAATTCCATGGGCACCCGGCCGTGTAGAAACGCGGCGGCCTCTTTCGGTGTCGGGCTGTTTGAAGAAGCTTTCAGCGTACGAGATCGCCGCGTCGCGGTGCTCCTCGCGATGTCAGGCTTGCCAGAGGACCCTTGAGACCGCCGCGCGGCCCGCGACGGCGGTTCTCGCGCCGGGATCGTGGTACACTCCGTGGCGGTTACTGATCGGTGCCCTCGGCGGGACGAAGGTAGACCCTGAACACGGTATTGCCCGGCACGCTCTCGAACTCTATCCTGCCGCCGCCGCCCTCGACGATCGACCGGGCGATGTCCAGTCCCAGGCCTATGCCTTCGCCGTGCTTCTTGGTGGTGAAGAAGGGCTCGAAGACGCGGTCACGTATGGCCTCCGGGATGCCCGCTCCCGTATCGGCGAAGGAGACGAGTATCCACTGCCCCGAGCGCTCCGCGGAGATGGAAAGCCTCCCTCGGTATTCCACGGAC
>JBFZEY010000191.1:0-3950 GCA_041306625.1 Spirochaetota bacterium
CAATACCTATCTGTACCGGGGACTGCCGCCCACGCCCGTCTGCTCGCCCGGACTGGCCGCCATCGAGGCGGCGCTCGGACCGGCGGAATCGGACTATCTCTATTTCGTCTCCCGCAACGACGGCTCCCATTATTTTTCGAAAACATTGAAAGAACACAACAGGGCCGTAAATTATTACCAGAAAGGCATCGGGAAGGGATTCAGGGATGAGCAGAAGCGCTAGGCCGGTCATCGCCTCGCCGGCCGGCACCATCGATAAACTGGAGGCGGCCGTACGCTTCGGCGCCGACGAGGTGTACTTCGGCGGCAAAACGCACAACCTGCGCAGCCAGTCGGGAAACCTCTCGCTCGAGGAGATAGGGCGTGCCTGCGCCTACTGCCGGGAACACGGCGTCAGGACCACCTTCCTCCTCAACTCGTTCCTTCACGAAAACGACATCGAAGGAGCGCGCGCCTTCATCGACGAAGTGCGCGCCTTCCCCCTCGACGCCTATATGGTCTCCGACCCCGGAATGCTCATGCTGCTGCGCGACGCCGGCGTCGAAACGCCCGTGCACCTCTCGACACAGATGTCCACGCTCAATCACCTGGCCGCGCGCTTCTGGGAGCGGCAGGGCGTCTCCCGCATCGTCCTTGCCCGCGAGGTAACGCTCGACGAGATACGGGCCATACGCGAACACACCGGTGCCGAGCTCGAGGTGTTCGTCCACGGAGCGCTGTGCGTCTCGTACTCGGGGCGCTGCCTCCTCAGCCGCTTTCTCTCCGGGCGCGACGCCAACACCGGCGGATGCTCGCATCCCTGCCGCTGGCGTTATGCGCTGGTGGAGGAAAAGCGCGAGGGCAACCACCTCGAGATCGTGGAGCACGCGCGCGGCACCGAGATACTCTCCTCGAAGGACCTCTGCCTGATCGAACGGATACCGGCATATATCGAGGCCGGGGTCGACGCCTTCAAGATAGAGGGCCGGATGAAATCGCTCTACTACGCGGCAAATGTAACGCGCGTGTACCGCCACGCCATTGAGGTCGCCGCCGGCGGCGGCGATTACGGAGCACACCTTCCGCGATGGATCGGGGAACTGGACCTTGTAAGCCACCGGCCCTACACGGCCGACCTGTGGAACGAGTTCGAAGACATGCGATTCGACGGCGTGCCGTACGTCAGGAAAACGCTCTTCATGGGCTTCGCGGTGGAGCCGGGAGGGCAACCGAACGAGGTTCGCATGAAGACGTACAACCCCGTCCGCACGGGCGATGAGATCGAAGCCATCTTTCCGGTCCTCGACAGCGAGGCGGGCGGTGAATTTTTTCAGGTAATGGAAATCAGCGAGGAAGAAAAAAGTGTTGCTATGGCACAGCCGGGAAAGGTATATCTGGTCAAATTGAACAAAGCGGTCCGGCCAGGCGCGGTATTCAGAAAAAGGATCGAGGACGACAAGGAGCAAAACAGATGCTGACCAATCCTCCCGGGATCGAGGATATCTATCCGGACAGAATAGACGCATGGGACCGCGTGACCGGCGCGGCGCGCGACGTGTTCCGCCTCGGCAACTATAAAGAAATCATCATCCCCGTCATGGAGTATACCGAGGTATTCGCCCGCGGGCTCGGCGACGAAACTGACATCGTCTCCAAGGAGATGTTCACCTTCGAGGACCGCGGGGGCCGCAGCCTAACCCTGCGCCCCGAGGGCACCGCCTCGGTGGTGCGCGCCTATGTGGCCAACGGCGAATACAACCGGCTCTCCAGCGCCAAGTTTTTCTACTGCGGCCCGATGTTCCGGGCGGAGCGCCCCCAGAAGGGACGTCTGCGCCAGTTCAACCAGTTCGGTGCCGAGTTCTTCGGGAGCTCTGACCCGTATTACGATTACGAGGTCATCGCGATGATGCACGCCATCTCGCACAGGGTCGGAATCAACGACTATAGGCTGCTCGTCAACTCGATCGGCTGTCCGGGCGCCGACTGCAGGGGCGGATTCATCGAACAACTCAAACGTTATTTCACCGATCACCGTGAAGCCCTCTGCGAAGACTGCAAACGCCGGCTCGACAGGAACCCGCTGCGCATCCTCGACTGCAAGCA
This sequence comes from Spirochaetota bacterium, assembly GCA_041306625.1. Classification (GTDB taxonomy): domain Bacteria; phylum Spirochaetota; class UBA4802; order UBA4802; family UBA5368; genus MVZN01. The sequence continues at coordinate 2,083 of JBFZEY010000191.1, forward strand.
GGAGGGTTGCGCCTCGCTTAAAAAAGGATCGCCCTCGATAGCCGACCACCTGTGCCGGGCCTGCCGGGAGCATTACACTGGGGTAAAAGAGCATCTTGACGCGGCATCCGTCGCCTACACCGAGGACCCTTTCCTGGTGCGCGGCCTCGACTATTACACCAGGACCACGTTCGAATTCGTCACCGACAGGCTCGGCGGGCAGAACGCCTTCGCCGCGGGAGGGCGCTACGATTCGCTGGTGGAGACGTTCGGCGGCAAACCCACCCCCGCGGTGGGCTTCGCGGCGGGTATCGAACGAATGCTTCTGCTCGCCGGGGACGCCGCGGTTCCGGCCTCCGGGCTCGACGCCTACCTGGTCCACGGGGGCGGCGAGTCGCTGCGCCAGGCGACGGCCCTGGCGCAGCTTCTGCGCGAGTCGGGCATTTCCGCGGACCTCGATCCGCAGGGTAAAAGCTTCAAGAACCAGTTCAAAAAAGCGGACCGCGAATCCGCGCGCTTTACCGTCATCATAGGCGGGGACGAGGCCGCGGAACGAAGCTGCACCATAAAAGACATGGCGACCGGATCGCAGGAAAAGCTGCCGGCGGACGAATGCCCGGCACGACTCCGCGAATCGCTCAACGGCGCGAAAGGGCACCATGGAAGCGATTGATCGATTCACCTTCCTCGATGAATCGAGCACCCGGGAGCCCTATATTTTCGAGGTCCTTAACGAGATCTACGCACAACAGGGCCAGTCCCTGCCCGCCGGGATCAAACCGCTTGCGACCCTCGAATCGCTGAAGAAATCCCGGAACGTCAAGATTCCGCTTTCCCCGAAGAGGGAGAAGACGGTCGAGTACCTTGTCGAATACCTCACCTCACGCTACCCGGAGCAGGTCCGGCAGCTCATCACCTTCGATTTCCAGGTTGATGAAACCACCAGGAAGCTCTCCGTCGTCGAGAACGCCGAACTGGGCGTGATGCTGAACGCGCGCGACTACGATCGACTCTGTTCGATCAGGGACGACAGCTCGCTCGAAAACCTGATGGCGCTCCTCCAGAAATACCGTTTCTTCAACCTGACCAAGCTCATAAAAGTGGCGAAGAGCAGGACGGACCTCTCGCGGATCATAGCGAAAGAGGACGGAAAGCAGTTTTTTATATTCAAGAGCTCGAGCCTCGACCGCATGAAGGCCGAGACAGAGGAGGATTACTGCTTTCACGCCAAAAACTATCCGGCCGCGCGCGACTCGATCAACCTGAACAGGCTCAAGGAGATCACCGGCAGTTACAGCGAGCTGGTAATGCGCCGCCTGAAACGGTTCGGCATTCTGAACGATTACGTGAGCGATTACCGCGATCAAAAGCTGGATTACATTCTGAATATCCTGATCAACGACATAGCCCCGTCGCTCGCCGACAACGACCGCATCGACGCGAAGAACATCCACTCGCTGCGCGCATGCGTCATCAACGCCGAGAAGAGCCTTGATCCGTCGAAAACATTCGGCAGGGACATCGCGCGTTTCATCGGCGAACACCGCATCTGCGCCGCGTCCGATATAGTGGGCTCCCTTATGGAGGTCACCGACGAGGTACTGGAGAAATGGAGCACGCCCGAAAATATGCGCGCCGGCTCAGTTCTTTCTTATGTGAGCGACGACGGCACCGTATACTACATCGACGGCGGCGCCTTCCTCGGCCATATAACCGAACTCTCCGAACTCGTCCTGCACAGTCCCGAAAAGCTTGCCGATCTGTCGTACTCAGAGCGGCAGCAGTCCTCGAATCAGATGGAAATCCTTTATCGTGCGGCTCGAACGGTCCTTTCCTCGCTCGATAAAAAAGCGGACCTGCGCCTCTCCGGCGAAGATCTAGATCGGAAG
>JBFZEY010000192.1:0-5240 GCA_041306625.1 Spirochaetota bacterium
TCTCGAAATTATCGTAACTCAACAGGTAGGACGCCGACTTTATGAAAGTCGTGTCAGCGCATTTTTCTCGCATGAACGCCACGAATTCCGGTTTATTTTTAAGGGATTCGTCCGAGATATCAACGCTCAGATAGAGCGCGCGCTGTACCGGCGTTTTGACCCCCTTTCTGAAGCTTATCTCAACCCCGCGCACACCGGGCGAATCCCCGCCCGGTCCTGATGCCGGCACCGTGATCGCGCGGATATCGAGAATCTCCCTGCTCGAGCGCGCCAGGAAAAACATCATGATGCCCGTGGTATTGCTGATGGAGTTTTCACGCAGGTCGGCCTGCATCTCCGATGTGCGAAAGAGGTTGAGAAGGAGCAGCGTTCGAAGCGCGTTGCGCACCCCCGCAAGCCCCTCGTGCACTTTCCGCGGAGCGAGTGAGAGCGGCTCGGGCACGGAGCCCGGCGACTCGAGCCCCAGCATAATATACTCTTCGGCATCGGGGAAAAACGCGAGGGCGTTCAGGATGTCCGGTCCGCTGAAAGGATAAAAGATTGTTGTGTGTCCTGCCTCGATATTTTCACGGCGCCAGTTTTCCGTTTTTTCAAGATTGTTCCGCATATACCGCTCCCACATCGCGTCGATCCGACTGCGGTAGAGGGCGTATTCGGCCGATGCGGCCAGTTTTGAGAACGATGAAGATTCGGCCGTCGGCAGGCCCGCGATGAACGCCGCCGTATCGTTGAGCACGGTCGCGCCGGGATAGGCCTTTCTTATCCGCTCCTCGGATTTTTCGAGCGTTCCCTGGCGGCAGCCCACCGCGGCAAGGATTGTCCAGCACAGTGCGGCTATGCAAATTACACGCTTCATTATAGTCCTCTCAAATTCGGCCTTGATCACGGACCGCCGGGCAACGCCCGTTCAGTATCGTCCGGGTCCGGGCTGAAAACAAATTTCAGTCCCTCCATGAGGGCGGGGATGACAATATCGTCGTGCCCCATGCCCTCGAACCGCGAATATCGAACGAGTATCTTGCCCGCCGCCTTTTCATCGGCCCTGCGGGCGAATCGTTTTGCAAGCTCTTCCATTGAAGGATCCTCAAGCGAACCCGAGGCCGAATAATATCGAAGTGCCGGAGGGGCCGATAAGCCCGCAAAATTCATCTTGTACCTGTTGATAAACAGACCGCCTCCCCACCACAGCGCCGGGCTTATGGCGATGAACCGTCCGAATATATCATGGTGATACATCAGCCCGTAACAGACGGCGATACCGCCGAGCGAATGCCCCGCGATACAGCGCCCCATCCTGCCGGCATTGGTCCGGTAAATCCTGTCGATATGAGGAACCAGCTCCTTCCTCAGAAACCTGTAAAATTTTTTCACTCCCCCGCCCATCGGAAAGCCGGGCACCTTCACCGGGGTGTAATCGCGCTTGCGGCGGTTCGCCGATTTTCCGTAGCCGATGCCGACTATGATGATATCCCTTCCCGATTCGTTTTCCGCACGGGCCCGCAGCATATCCACGGTCCCGCCGAAATGCCTGTCTCCGTCGAGCAGATAGAGAACATCGTAGCTCCGGTCAGATTCGGAATAATCCTCCGGCAGATGCACATAAATGCGATACGTGTGGCCGGTAAGACGAGACACAACGGGCCTGCGGGCGAAATCGACGCCCTCCGCAGAAGGAACAAGCGCGAACATCGCCAGCAGGAACCCGACGACGCCGCGCCGCGGATTAAAGCTGCGACGCGATGACCATTCTCTGGACATTGGACGAGCCGTCTATCGAGATGAGGAGCTGCGCGTCGTTGAAAATGTTTCTCGCCTCGGAATCGGCCTCGAAGGCGCGATAACCGAGCGCTTCGATGCTGAACTCGGCGAGGTCGCGGAGCGTTTCGCTGGCGAAAAGCTTTGCCATCGAGGCCTCCATGGTAAATTCGCGCCCCTCGTCGACAAGCGCGAGCGCGTCGAGGTAGAGAAGCCTCGACGCCCGGAGTCTCGTGGCCAGATCGGCCAGGGTCATGTCCTTCTCCTCGCGTGCGGCCTGGATCTTTTCCCGATATCCTTGAATCCAATACGGCCGTTTCCTTTGAATTAACGGCTATATTTTGATTTTAAACATAAAAGTTCAATACAAATTCATGATGCTCCGCTTCCGGTTCGTACCCCGCCATTTCCTGATTATCACCGGGTATAATTACCGGGTGGTTGACAAAATATAACAAGGATTTATAATATTATGACATTTTGTTATATTTCATGGAGGCGCCCTAATGTTTGACTTTTTACTCACCGACGAGCAGCTGAAACTTCGCGACGAGGCCCGCGCGTTTACCAACTGGGTTCCCAAAGAGATGATTCTCGACATGGACGCGGAAAAGATACAGTTCCCCCACGAATACTTGAAAGAGGCCGGCAGACGCAGGCTGCTCGGCATCAGACTTCCGAAGGAATATGGAGGCCGCGGACTCAGCTGGGTGGACGATACCATGGTGGCCGAGGAGATCGGTGTGGCCAGTTACAGCCTGGCCTGCCTGTGGGGCGTCGGCGCCGACATCGTCTGCGAGGCCGTGGTTAAGTACGGCAACGAAGAACTGAAGAAAGAAATTGTCGTCCCGCTCCTCAAGGGCGAAGTATACGCGGCCGAATGCCTCACCGAGCCGCGCGGCGGATCTGACTTCTTCGGCGCGGCGACGACGGCCCGTAAGGACGGCGGCGACTGGATCATCAACGGCCAGAAGCGCTTTATCGTGGGCGCGGAGGGCGCCGACTGGTTTATGGTCTATGCGGTGACCGATCCGTCCGCCCAGGCCCACCAGCGCATGACGTGTTTCATGGTGCCGCGCACCAGAGGCGTCGAATCAAAATACATCTACGGCCTCATGGGGGTGCGCGGCGGGGGGGCGGGGCGCGTTATCCTGAACGACGTGCGCGTGCCCGAACGCTTCGCCCTCAACGGCATCAACGGCGGCTTTCCGGTGTTCCAGACCAATATGCTCCCGGAGCGGCTCGGCACCGCGGCGATGACCATCGGTTCGGTGCGGCCTGCCGTCGAGATCGCGACACGGTATACGTCGATGCGCAAGGCGTTCGGCATGCCCATCATGAACTTCCAGGCCGTCGGTTTCCGCGTGGCGGACTGCGTCCAGAGGCTCGATGCCATGCGCTCTATCGCCTACACCACCGCGCGTGCCATCGACTCCGCGACGGTGCATCCCGGACGCCTGCGCCGCATGGTTTCCGAAAGCAAGAAGTTCATAACCGAGGCGTCGTGGGAGGTGGTGAACAACTGCATGCAGGTGATGGGCGGCATAGGCTACACCAATGTCTACCCCATCGAGCGAATCCTGCGCGATATCCGGCTTTCCATGATATGGGTCGGCACCAACGAGATCATGCAGCTGATCATCCAGAATGAATGGTACAAGGAATACTTCAAGGTGCTGTCGAAGGAAGACGTCCGCGACGTGGAGCAGGACGCACCCAATGCCGGCGAGGTGGATGAAAAAATATACGAATGACCGGTTACGGCCGTTTTTTCGCGTATTTATCAACGCGGTATATTTTGATATCGAATGCCTGCACCTTGAAACCGTAAATAAAATTATCCTGTTTAATGAGGCCTGGATCGTATTCGTTGTATTTCGCTTCTTCGTTCTTGTGCGACTTCACAACCACGTAATCGGGTCGCAGAAGCGGGATATTGCTTACGTTTCGCCGGTCGTCCGGATTTGAATATATGGGTTTCAGGTCGCTTTCGAAGCAGAGCATGGGGGCCCAGTCCCCGATCATCACCGATCCGGACGGCAGGGTGTCGACGAAATCCATCGCGTCGCGAATCGTTGTCGTCCGGTTGAACTGCCAGCTGAGCAGATAGATGAGCTGTACCTCGATGAGCAGAAAGATCATCATCTTCGGGGAGATATGCTTCTGTATAAAGGCGACGAAATCGTCGTAGTTCTTGGCGAGGTAGAAAACAAGCGGCAGAACGACCGCGATCAGGATGAATACGAAAGACGCCCCCGGTCCCGAAAGGACCCCCTTCGTCAGGTTAAGGTAAAAATCATCGAAGATCACCTTTCTCGTCTCATAGCTTATTAACAGCATAACCAGGAAGATGACAAACTGGATGACGATATAGAACATGAGCACGAAAATTATCAGGGAGCGGGCCGCACTTCTGGATCGCCTCTTTCCCTCATTCAGAATCTTGATCTCCCCGTCATAGTTCGCCACGAACCGCCCGGCGAGGAACAGGATCGACACCTCCGAAAAGAGAAAATAGCGCAGCGGACTGTATGAGGACATGTATACGACGAGAAACGAAAATATGAACTGCAGTGCAAAAAAAACATCGATCTGGTACTGTAAAAAGCGCTCGCGATCATAATTAACATAGCGCCTGCTGCCCAGTATTTTCAAAACGGCGATTGTACACAAAACCGCCATGAGGAAGGTGTTTGGCTGCAGATAGATGATCTCGAGAAACCATATTTTCCCCAGAAGGATGAGCGGGTTGCCCAGATAGCGTACCTGAAAGCCAAGGTTCGCCTGCCAGACATACAGGACAAAAGACACCAGCAGTATTCCGCCGATTGCCATAAAAAAAAGATTTTTCGGATCGAGTATGCGCGGATAGCGCGTGCGGTTTTTAAAGACCGGCAGAATCGCGGCGAAGGCGAAGGCCGCCAGCACGGAACCTATGTATAGTGCGAACGATCCCTTTATCCGCATTCCCAGCCAGATGACGAGGGCGACCATAAGGGCCAGGGCGAAGACGAAGAGGATGCGCCCCGCCCGATCGATCTTACCCGTACGGTCCAGATAAAAGAACATGGGCGGGAAAAGCAGCACGCAAAGAAATACCATGGGAAGTTCGTACAGCGCTATCCTGCTGTGAAACAGGAGAATGACGTTGACGGACATCGCAATTCCCAGCAGGAAGACCGTCCGTTTATTGAAAAAAAATGAAAGCACGAACAGGGTCAGGACGATTATTGCCACCGAAACGGCGATATTGAAATACCTGAGGTTGACTATCTTAATTCCGAAGTTTTTTAAAATCCTTAACTGAACGGCATGAATAAACGGGGATTCATCGCGGTGACCCCGGTAGCGGTCGTGCTCGCTCCAGCGGGGCGTGCCGTATTTCAGGATATTCCTTGCGTCGAGCGCCTTGTATCCTTCGTCGATGTAGATGGCGGCGCTCCACGACAGGTAATCGGGGGGATCGCTGTCGAGGCTGTGGATAC
>JBFZEY010000193.1:0-2884 GCA_041306625.1 Spirochaetota bacterium
CTTCCGAAAACTTGAATCGGGCATGTCCGCCTTCAAGGCGGCCGCCGTGGGCACCACCGAGGTGATGCTGGCGGTGCTCGCGACGACGCTCACCATCATCGCGGTGTTCCTGCCGATCGGATTTCTGCAGGGCATCGTGGGCCGCTTCTTTCACCAGTTCGGCCTTGCGGTGGTCTTCGCCATGTGCATCAGCCTCTTCGACGCGCTTGCCGTGGCGCCGCTGTTGTCCGCGTACTTCGCGGGGACCGGCGCGAAGGCGAAGAACCGCCTTGTGGTGTGGTTCGACCGACTTCAGGACCGCATTGACGCACTGTACGCGAAGGTTTTGACCTTCAGCGTCAACCGGCCCGTCACGATCATCGGCGTGACATCGCTGGTGTTCTTCCTGAGCATCGGGGCCTTCGCCGTCATCGGCAAGACCTTCAGCCCGGACGCCGACGAGAACGAGGTGATGATCAACTTCGAGATGCCCTCGGGTACGAGCATCCAGGGGACGATGGAGGTGGCGCAGAAGATCGCGGAGAGGATGAAGAGCATTCCCGAACTGGACTACATGACGATCAAGGCCGGCAACGACCAGGGCGAGTACAACCTGGGCGTGGTGGGAGTGTTCTTCGTTACCCAGTCTGACGGCAGGAAGCGCCACAGTATCGAGATCAAGAAGGATATACGAAAACTGCTCGAAGACTTCGCTTCCGTGCAGCCCTCGGTGGACGAATACAACGCGACGGGCGGGGGCACCGACAAGCCGTTCATCCTCAACCTTACGGGCGAGGACCTGGATGTTTTACAGAATTACTCGGTCGCGGTCGTGGAGCGGTTGAGGAAATTCAAGGATCTCGCCGAGGTATCCACCAGTTATAAGAAAGGCAAACCGGAATTCCAGGTGCTGCGCGACAACCAGCGGATGCAGACCCTGGGGGTGAACCACAAAATGGCGGGGATGGAACTGCGCTATCACGTGGAGGGCGGCGTGGTGGGCAAATTCCGCGAGAAGGGACTGGAATACGACGTGCGCATGCGCCTGAAGCCCGAACAGCGCGACCTCAGGCAGACGTTCCGTGAAACGCGCGTTCCCAACGTACAGATGAAAATGATTCCCCTTTCCGCGGTAGCGACGGGGAAGGACGCGGTTGGCCCGGCGAAGATACTCCGGCAGGACCGCGCGCGCGTGATCCAGGTAATGGCGAACATCGCCGCGGGAGGCGCGGTGGGCACCGCGATCGAAGAGACGCGGAAGCTCCTCGAGAAGGAGCTTCCGATGCCCGATGGCGTGGGGTACTCGTTCGTGGGCCAGGCGGACGCCTTCGAGGACATGGTGTCGAATATATTGTTCGCCTTCATGCTCTCGCTGCTGTTCATCTACCTGGTGCTGGCGAGCCTCTATGAGTCGTTCATCACGCCGGTCACCATCTTCATGGCGCTGCCGCCGGCGCTCTCCGGCGCCTTCATCTCGCTTTTCATAACCGGGCTCAATATGGACATGTTCAGCATGATCGGCATCATCATGCTGCTCGGCCTCGTCACCAAGAACTCGATTTTGCTCGTGGACTTCGCGCTGGAGGGCGTGCGCTCGGGGCTCGAGCGCAAGGAGGCGATACGGCGCGCCGGCATGGTGCGGCTGCGGCCCATCCTCATGACCACCTTCGCGATGCTCGCGGGCACGCTGCCGCTGGCGCTGGGTATCGGCGAGGCGGCGCAGTACCGGCAGAGTATGGGCGTGGTCATTATCGGCGGCCTGATCATCTCGACGCTCATAACGCTTATCGTGGTGCCGGCGGTGTTCGAATATGTGGACCGTTTCCGCGAGGCGATCGAGGGTAAATTCAGGCCGAAATCGGAGCTCGAGGGGACGGTTGAGGATGCCTTTGATGAAGGCAGGACTGCCGTTCCGGTTATGGAACTAACTTCCGTACAGGAAAGAAAAAAGGGCAGATTGGCCGGTCGCGGGAAGCGGTGAACGTTGTATATGCGTCCGTGACCGCGGTATGTATTGCGGTTCACTGGGAGCTGTTCTTTTGAATTAAAAGCGGCGGGGTAATCTCCCCGCCGCTTTTATTATTAAGGGTGGAACTGATATTTGTTTATTCCATGAGCATTAGGCAATTGGTACACTTCATTGACGAATCTTTGTTAATTGGTGACGCGATCAGTATTTAAATGCTTGAAATAATGAACAGTATTCAGTAACATGTAACGTCAAATGCGATGCCGCGCGTGTTCCCCGGGCGGGCGAGGAGGAATCCCCCGCGCTGTTCTGATAATTATTGCGCACCACGGCAGATTGTTTGTATTACCAGTGGAGAAATATTATACCCCGCGGAGAGGAAAAAACAATGAGAAGTATACCATTACATAGCCGTATTCTGCCGGCATTCGCCGTGATGCTTCTGTGCGTGAGCGTCGGGTTGAGCTCATGCTCCAAAAAAGAGGGCCCGCCGCTCGCGGCGGTGATAGTTTTCCTGGCGGGCGACGTAAAGGTCGGCACCGCGTCCACAAGTCCGCGAAACGCGGAGCTGGGAGAGCGCATCTCCGAGGGGGACGTAATCACTACCGGCGAGAAGTCGCACGCCACGATCCAGATCGGCGACCGCGGCGTGACGCGCGTGGAGCGCAACTCGCGCGTTGAAATTAAAAAGCTTTTTGCCGCCGGTGACGGCGAGGTTTTTCTGCACAGGGGTGAAGTGGCGGCGAAGATCGCGCGCCTCCAGCGCTCCGAAAGCTTTATGGTCAAATCGCCGACGGCCATCGCGGCGGTGCGCGGTACCGAGTTCATCGCGAGCTACAAGAACGGCTCCGGGAAGGTCGCGGTGCGGCAGGGGAAGGTCGCCGTAACGGCCATGGATGAGGGCAAAGAGACACCGGCGGGCGAAACGATGGTCGA
>JBFZEY010000194.1:0-13004 GCA_041306625.1 Spirochaetota bacterium
CGTTCCAGCAGCGGTGGGCCGATGACTGCGGGGTAAACAAGCAGAAGACCAGCTCGCAGAAGATGTCATCGTCGCTGCCGTCGCGCCAGACGGTCTTGAAGTGCGCGAGCTGACGCTCGATGTTGCGGCGGATTGCGCGATGGATGGCGCGGAGTTCGGAGAGAAGCGCCGCCTGTCTCGATGAACCATTCATTGTTCTGCACTGTCTCCGGTGATGATCCGCATGGTGCGGACGGTTTGGTTGCTGAATCCCCGGGTATTACGGGTGTTCGTCCCAGCCGGTGGCGGGGACGAACACCCCGATAATCGGTGGATTCACAACAGACATACTCTTTGAAGATTATAATTACAAGTCAATATGAATCCACTGTTCGCACGGGATTGCGGCCGGTAAAATTGTCTTGCAAAGTGCCGTTTATGCATGAGTATTGATCGCACGTTTCCGCCGGCATTCTGATGGAAACGTTACACGGGGTTTACCATGATGGAAGACGGGAAGGGCGAATCGCCGCCCCCGCCGAAGACGATTGTGCATACAAACCGGAATGAAAACGGCACATAGAAAACGGGATTATTTAAGCGTACGGCTGATTTGCTGCATTCTGCTCGGCACCTGCGCGGGTGGATCCGCCAGCGCGGAGCCGTTTCCGCCCGAAGGGGCCGGGGCGGTATCGAATGCCCGTGGTATGGACCTGTTGCGAAACAATGAACCTGAACAAGCGGAACGTTTCTTTGCCGACTCCATTAAAAGCAACCCGGAGATAAAGCACTATTACAATAACCTCGCCGTTGCGCTGATGCGGCAGGGCGAGTATAAGCGCGCCTACGATCCGCTGAAAAGGGCTGTAGAGCTGGACCCTTCATATGCCAGGGCGCTCTCGAACCTTGCCATCGACTGTTTTCATCTTTCACGCTTCAGGGAGGCATACGCATACTACCTGCGCGCGCGAAGCGCCGATCGGAAATACGCGGATCAACGCTTCGAGAAAACGCGGGTCATCCGGAAGATCGAAGAGCTGCGGCGGGAGGCGCCCGGGAACGACGACTACGGGCGTCTGCTCGAACATCTCCAGAGCCGGGACGAAGGCTCGGATTCCGTCAGAAAAACAGATTGAAATTAACCGAAACCTCGTCGCGCCGGAAGTCACCCGTGGCCGTGGGGGTGTACCCCTCCTGAACGATGCTTCGCGAACAGTCGATGGTGATGCTGGTATTCGTGCTCGGAAAGAAGCCCTGACTGGCGGTGAACCTGATATCTCCGCGCTTCTCGCCGAGGAAATGACCGATTCCCCTGGCAAACAGATGCAGCTTCCAGTACCTCCCGATCCTGGAGAGTATTCCGGCCGATCCGCCGATTCCGATCGAATAGTTATCCTGCAGTGCGGGCCCCGCGTCCACCTCGCTTTCAAACATGACATACAGGATGCCCGCCGGTCCGCTTCTGAAAGCGAATCCGCCGCCCGGAGTAAGGTAAAATGTAAGAGGGTCCCGCCCGTTGTCGAGAAGCGTCCGGGAAACGCCGGTCTTAATCTTCCACGAGATCGATTTGAAAAACTCATCCCGCGGGGAGATCGATGCTATATCGATTACGTCGAGATTGTTCAATTCGAAGCGCCGTTCCAGATCGTAGTAGCGAAGGGTGACGTCAGTAAATACAATCTGCCCCCCTTCCACGAATCCCCGGTCATCGTCGAGAAGCGTATGGTATGACGGACGCAGCTTTATTTGCTGAAAATAATCGACATCCCCTCCCTTTTTCGTTACGCCGGCGCCAACGGCAACCCTGTTCGACAGGTGTCCGTCCTCGGGATGAGCGGGAGCGGGTACGCGGTACTCGCTTGTCTCGGGTTTACCCAGTCTGCTTCGGGCTTTCAGCATCCCGATGAAAACCCTGGAGTATTCCTCCTTGGTAATATACTCCTTGGAATAGCGATACTGTGTATATTCCGACGCAAGGTCGCAGATCCTGATTTTTTCCTCGTCCGGGATGTCGAGATCGAACAGGCGCTGAATGTTTTCGTCACCCCTGGCGAGAGCGACCGCGAATTTTCTGTGATCGTCGGAAAGCAGTGAGGCGATATATTTAATCATGCTCGAGCGTGACGGGCGGAATTCGGCTTTTACAATGACACCGCTTTCTTTCGCACCGCGCACCGTATCGATCGGAATAACCCAGAAAGGAAAAGTCCGGTAGAAACGGTCGGTCAGCGTGAGCGAGGGGCGCGCGACGTCGAAAAGATAGAGAAGATTGTACGAGCAGTTCTCACCGAAGAAAAAATAATCGGAATAAACGTAATCGAGCTCGAAAATGTGCAAAAGCATTCTGTGGAGCTCTTCCGTACTGAAATTCAGATGGTATTCCCAAATGTCACGGTGGTCGAAATCACTGTATTCCTGTATTTTCGCATAATAAGGGAGTATGGAAAAATAGCCGGGATACGCCCCGAGGAGGCCTTTGACGGCATAAACGGGTCCGAAGGTTTCGTTGGTAACCGCGGTATAGTTCACCGCGTGCGAGAGCAGGGCGCTTCCTGTGCCTGATGTAAGGGTCAGGAGGGTGTGGCCGAACATCGAGGCGGGACTGTTTATATGCGATGTCGGGAAAACAAGCGTCGCCCCGGAGGGCACAATTTTCTCGAGAACCCCCCTGAGTTTCGGGCACTCCATTTCGGGAAGTTTTTGCGGGTCGAAGTCGAGTTTCGCTTTCAACCAGGCATAGCGGGCGGCGAACCTGCACCGTGGATGGGCATCGGCGGGCAGATCCGTGCTGAAGATTCCGCGGATTGTGGCTTCCAGTTCGGATTCGGGATTTTTTCGGCCGTCCGGAGCAAGGAAGAATTTCGGATCGTCGATCAGGCTCTTGTACCCGAACAATGTTTTTTGATAATGGACGAGGACCAGCCATTCGCGTTCCTCGTGAAGGCGCAGGCTCGCGGCCCGGTCGATCGCCTCGCGGAGATACGGGTCCTCCGCCGCGCGCAAATGCACCCGGTCCGCGGGACAAAAAAAGAGCATCACCGCGATAAAAAAAAGAGATATGGACGGCTTCAGCCACCCATACCCCGGATTGTTCAAATGTGATCGTACAGTCACTTAGCTGGATTTAACCACGGACTCAATGTTGTTGATGACATCGATGTGGGTGATCTGGTCGGAGGAATAGATCTTCGAAAAGTTGGACTGGAGTTTCTTGTAAAGGCCGGTCCGCTCTCCTTCCTTTACTTCCATGAGCACGGCAAGGGTATTGAGATATTCGCCGTTGCCTTTGGCAATGTCCTTTGCCAGGTTGTCCATGTTTTCGGCGACGAAGATGTTGATCTTCTCGTTCGAAACGAGTCCCTGGAACTGGGTGCAGTTCAGCGTACCAGAAGTGATGCCGAAGGTCTGGTTGCCGCAGGTGCCGTTGAAGGTCACCGCGCAGGTCTGGGAAAGGAGCCCTTCCTTGCCCTTGAAAACGATGGAGCCAAGACCGCAGCCATAATTGCTCTGCGCGGCATAGCTCACCGATACGAAAGCGACGACGGCGATTACGACTGTTGCTGTTACGATGAATCTTTTCATAAGACGAACCTCCGAATGGTTTTAAAAATTTTTATTTAAATCCAGGAAACGCTTGATAATCTGGAAAAAGCAAAGGGAAATCTTCCAGAGAGTCACACGGTGATCGAAGACCGACAAAAACACGCTCCTCCTCCACCTTCGCCGATGGCGTGAGCGTTCTTTTAAAAAAATACTATGCAGGTGGACAAATTATATTTACGTCTCTATCAGCGGTGACTGTTAAGAAAATAATAATACCGGGTTTATAAAATGTCAAGAATATTGTTTGAGCACAGGAATAAAATCAAACCGTCCTGGAAGGGGGAGGCATACGACATGCCACCGCGGAACGGATTTTACTGGGGGCGTTACGCGCACCGCGTTCGGGTACTGGGATTTGCGGCCCTTATCCTCATGGTGACCGCATGCCAGAGTTCGCTCGTTTTTCATCCGGAGCGAAGGATTGTGACGACGCCGGAGGCCGCAGGAATGCATCACGATGAAGTGAGCTTCACCGCCGCCGACGGAGTGCCGCTGGCCGGCTGGTGGGTTCCCGGTGATCCGGGTCGCGAGACTGTGCTTTTCTGTCATGGCAATGCCGGGAACATCTCATATCTTCTGGAGACAATTCGTATTCTGCGCTCGGTGGGATTGAACGTTTTTGTTTTTGATTACAGGGGTTTCGGGGCGAGCGGAGGGGAGCCTTCAGAAAAAGGGACCTATCGGGACGTTGAGGCCGCCTGGCGATATCTCATTGAAGGGCGGCGAATGGATCCCGGCAACATCATCGTGATGGGCAGGTCGCTCGGAGGCTCGATTGCAGCGTACTGTGCCATGAAATACGCCCCCCGCGCATTGATCGTCGAGTCCGCATTTTCTTCCATGAGCGATGCGGCGAAGAATTTCTGTTCATGCACTCCGGTCTCGGCCCTGGTTTTGCGCTACCGCTATGATACGGTGGCGCATGTCGCGCGCGTGAAATGTCCGGTGCTGATAATACACAGCCGCTACGACGAAGTTATACCCTTTTCGCACGCCCTGAAGATATTCGAGGCGGCCGCCCAACCGAAGGATCTGCTTGAGATCAGGGGAGACCATAACGGTGGTTTTCTGCTTAGCGAGAAAGGATACAAAAGCGGCATAGTGATGTTTCTCGTAAAACATGGAGCGGGGAGGGAGTGATGCGGCATCTTTTCGGTGTTGCGTTATTCTGTGTTTTACTCGTCGGCGACGGTCGACTTCAGGGAGAGGGGAAAACCCTCGAACCGCCCATGATTCCGTTCCGGCTGCTTGCCGGCAGTCGTATCGAGGAATGCACCATCTGCGCGGAAAAAGATATGAAAAAGGCATTCGCCATGCTTGGGAAAGAGTATCCGCCGGCCGCGGTGTTTTCATCCACCCCGGACTGTGGCTTTATTAAAACCGCCGAATGCGGCAATGGCGAATTCGTTCTCTCATGCTGTTCCGCCCGCGAGCCCTATGAGGGACCGGGCGGAAAAAAAGTTGTTTTTCCGCTGCTCGTCTTCCGTTTCCACTCGGAGAGCGAACACCTGGTGGGCGTTGCCCCCGGAGACTTCACCGCTTTGGACATCGCATCAAAGGTCGCTTCGGTAAAACCGGGCAGGCTTTTCGACGCCACGATCGGGGTGGTCCCATACCGCTACGGCGACGGAGCCGCGTTCAATTTCTCAGCGAAGGACAACAGGCTTACGGTACACTGCCGGGTGCTTAAAGTCGCTCTACGACCGTGAATCACCGGTCCGCGGCTACCGAAAAGAACCCGCGCATTGTATGCACATCTCGCGCAGGCTCGTGATTCTGCGAAGCAGGGTGTCGACGAAGGGAACGTCGGGGTAACGGGCGTAAAGCGAGGTAAGTTTAGATTGATAGCGGCCCAGCGCGCCCTCGAGCTTCAGGACGTGCGGGACGCCGTATGAATCCATTTCGAACAGCGAATCGAGGAGCTCACTCATATACCGGTTCTCCCCGGACAGTTCGACGATGTCGTCAACCTCGCGAAGGATGTCCCTGCAGTAAAAAACGATCGTCCTGAAATAATCCGAACCGGGGTCGCTCATCGGGGGCCGCAGCCTGTTTTGTCAGGAGCGCGGCATCAGCGCGCTTCCCTGAAGCTGAATGAAGGCAGGCATACTTTGAGAGGGCAGAGCGTAGCCGGACATTCAAATCCCTCGTCCCGGAATTCGCTTTTCCCTTCGGTATGAAGCCGTTCGTGCTGGCGGCGAACCCATTCGCGGGCCTCGATTTCGGTTTCAGCAAAGCCGGCAACGTGCGTGGATGTCCCCTTGCAGTGTACGAATTCATATATCAGCTCGTATTTCCGCGGTTCCATATAAATGCCTTTCGGTGGTATCGATACGGTCGTTTTCAGGGTCAGTTTAGCGTTCAGATGCGGCAATTCAATAAATAATGGAATCCGATTTGCGTGAGGATGAGCTTTCCGGGGAAGGCGGGGAGCATTTCGAGGAATTCGAGGTCTTCGAGAAGCTCGTTGAAAACCGCTTCCCGCTGGTTGCGCGGCACGAGATCGCGGATGATGAGCACGTTCATCGTGACGCCCGGGTGCAGTTGCTCTCCATAATAGTCATGGAACTCCTGCATAACCATTTTCGAATAATAGCTCAGTTGCTCTGCCATAAACAAGCTCCATACAATGGCGCGGCGTCACACTGTTGTACAACCGCCGACCGGATGGTTTGCTTCTGCGCTTAATCGTCTGCAGGCATCCGAGGTCAAGGCGGTAAAAGAACATTCGCCGGAGTGTGTCACACGGCGTATTCAATTTAGCATATATAATCGCTCGTATTGTATGTAAAGTATTTTTTTAAGGGTATGGTCGCCGGGCGGAATTTATTCCCGGACGGCAGAAGCCCTCTTCATCCGTCTCGCGCGGGGGAAAATTATGTCTCCATGCAATAAAATCGCTTAAAAAAAAGTAAAATATTCCGATGATATGGGTAAGCAGCGGGATTCCATTTTCAGGAAGGCGGCGAAATGTTTGAGCACAGCAGGATGATGCAGACAAATTACCTCCTCGAACGGGGGCTCGATGTCGAGTCAACCCGGAGGAACGTCATTGCAAACAACATAGCCAATGTGGATGTGCCGCATTTCAAACGGAGCGAAGTGAACTTCGAAAGCGAGCTCCAGCGTGTTATTAAGGAAAAGGCCGATCCGTCCAACAGGTTCCAGGCCAGAATGACCGACGAGCGGCATATTCCTTTTTACGTGGAAAGGGACGTGCGCGGAGTGCGGCCGAGGATCAACCTCGACTATTCCACGACACTCAGGAACGACGGAAACAACGTCGACATCGAAAGGGAAACCGTGGACGCCGCGAAGACCCAGATGCGATATAACGCGTATGTCAATATGCTCAACCAGAATTACAAGGTCCTGAAGCTTGCCATGAGGCCCGCATAAGGAGTAGATGACCATGGGAATGTTTGATGCCTTTAATATTTCTTCGACCGGGCTCACCGCACAGCGCCTGCGCATGGACGTCATTTCGAGCAACGTGGCGAACGCCACGACGACCCGGACGCCGGAGGGCGGGCCGTACAAACGCCAGCGCGCCATATTTGCGCCGGTGAATATCCGCCCGTTCTATAGATCGCCGCTGGTGCCGTCGCGTATCGAGCACGGGGCCGGCCAGGGTGTACGGGTGGTGAAGATCGAGCAGGACGCCGAGCCGTTCAGGCTGTCGTACGATCCGACGCACCCCGACGCCATCAAGATCGGTCCGAAAAAGGGCTATGTGGAGATGCCCAATGTAAATATAGTAATGGAAATGACCGACCTGATCTCGGCGTCACGCTCGTATGAGGCCAACGTGACGATGGTCAACAACGCACGGTCGATGTATATGAAGGCACTCGAGATAGGGAGAGGAGCGTAAAGGAGGATGGTCATGATGAGGGAACAGTCGGGAAGGATGGAGATTAATATAACGCATGAGCTTTCGGAGATCAAAAGCCTGCGCCGGGTGGCCCGTGCCGGAAGCAAAGACGCGGACTCGTGGTGCACCATGATATTCGATTTTAGAAGCGAGAAAAACGACAGGAGCATGACGGCATGAATACGATCGATACCATGTTTACCGGACATCTCGTAAGCCTGAAGACCACGAATCCACTGCACATGGGCGATATCCCGGTCGCGAAAACCGATGATGACCTGGCGGGTTCCTTCGCCGATATGCTCAAGTCGGCGGTAAACAAGCTGAACGACCTCCAGGTGGACGCCGAAGACCTCGGACAGAAGATGATCCATGACCCCGGGTCGGTGGATATTCACACGGTGATGATCGCCGCGCAGAAAGCGGAGCTGGCACTCACGTTTACAAAGGCCGTTCGCGACGAGGCGATACGCTCGTACAGGGAGCTGATGAACCTGAGGTAGTCGACGGAACAACCGGCCCTGAACGGCAATGCCGGACCGGGCCGGGGATGTCATAAAAAGAGGGGAGGAAATTAATTGATTTTTTTTGGAAATTAATTGATTTTTTTGTTTACAATTTTTTTTGTATGTGATACCTGCATTATGTCGCCTTAGAAACGGGATGTGCCGTAAAAACCCGAAGCATTCGGGAGGGTTTTCTCCCCGCCGCCGCCGGCGGAAGGGAAAAAGCCCCCGGAGCGGGGGGTCGGATGGCGCTCCCGGTGCAAAAAAATCAAATTTCCTGATCCCGTGGCGTTAACAGTGTGACGTACCCTGTCAGGAGAGAGGGGGGTAGCGGTGGAATTCCTGAGCAAGCTCTTGGGACAGCTGAAAGAGATTTACGGAAAGCTCGACCGTACTAAAAAGATAATCATCGCATCCGTGCTGGGTGTGGTTTTCGTCGCCTTCGTCGTGCTTTTTTCGGTATCGACCGAAAAGGCGAATGTTTTGCTTTTCGCGGACCTGCCTTCGGCCGATTTCGGCCAGGTTACCAAAAAGCTCGACGAAATGAACTTTACCTATTCCACGAGCGGGACGACTTCGGTATTCGTACGTCCTGACCAGCGCGAACTGATCATGACCCGCCTGGCCCAGGAAAACATGATACCCAAGGGCATCCCCGGGTGGAAACTGTTCGATATTTCCAAATGGACCGAAACCGACCGCGAGATCGACGTCAAGTTCATGCGGGCGCTCCGGGACGAGGTAAAACGGCACATCGAATCGCTCACAAACATAGAAAAGGCCGATGTTGAGATCGCCATCACCGAGGAAGAGCTTTTCACCGAAAAAGACAACCCCTATACGGCCGCGGTAACGGTCTACATGGCTCCGGGTTATGACAAGCTCAGCAAGAAAGAAATACAGGGGATAATGTACCTGGTGTCGCGTGCGGTTGGAGGGAAGCTCAAGCCCGAGAACGTGGTGGTGACCGACGAATACGGCAAGATCATTTCAGACTTCGACAACGAATTCGACAAAGCCAAGGAGGAGTACACCCTCCTTGAATACCGCAAAAAAATAGAGGAAAAGGCCCGCGTGCAGCTTCTGCACGACATACGCAAGGGGCTGGAACGGGTCTATACCCCGGATCGGATACAGATTGTTCGCCTCAATATGGATTTCAACTGGGAAAAGGTTACCGAAGAAAAGTAAGAGTATACCCCGATAGAGATGGAACCCGACAACCCTGAAACCCCGTACTCCGAGCGCAAGGTAAAGGACTCGCTCGTCGTTTCGGAGAAGAGCGCGAAGGAGCATTTCCAGGGCCACGGCTGGAATCCCGAAGGGCCGGCCGGCACCGAAGGGAACAAACCCCCCGGATACAAGGCGAGCGACGACCAGTTCGCAAAATACGATAAGGAAGAAAATATACGCAATCATGCCGTAAACAAGTCCATGAAGAAGATCCAGCGCGATCCCTTCGATGTGACCGGCGTTTCCGTGGCGATCGCGATCGATGGATTTCAGGACCTGCCCAGGATGCCCGACGGCGATTATGACCTCGATCCGACCAAGAAACCGGTCCAGGTCTCGCTGACGCCGGATGAGCTGAAGCAGGCCGAAAACATCGTCAAGAAGTCCATAAACTATAACGCCGCGCGCGGGGACCAGGTCGCCGTCGAAAATATCATGTTCGACCGGACCAAGGACTGGAACCGGGTCCGCGAGGAATTCCAGCGCAAGGAACAGCTGAAGCGCATACTTCTCGCCAGTCTGATCGGCGTATTCGCGCTCTTCCTGGGAATGGTACTCTTCCGGGCCATCAACAAGGAGCTCGCGCGGCGCAGGCGGCTCCGCGAGGAACAGCTGGCGCTCGAGCAGCAGCGCATGCGCGAGGCGGCGCTGCGCGCCGCCGAGGATGAGGGCATCGACGTCGAGCTTTCGCTGGAGGAAAAGGCGCGCCTCGAGCTCCAGACCAACGCCGTCAGCCTGGCCCGCGAACGGCCCGACGACGTTGCGCAGCTCCTGCGCACCTGGCTTGCCGAGGAGTGAGTAAACGGGACGGGCGGGCGTCATATTTACATAGACGCCCGCCCGCATAAAGATGTACATTAATCAGACGCTGACGCGGAAGGACGGAAACTCTCCCCGGTACGGGGAGGGCGTACGGAGGATCAGAGATGCTTCAATCGAAAAAATCCCAGCTGACCGGGCGGCAGAAGGCCGCCATTTTCCTTGTGTCCCTGGGCTCGGACGTATCGTCCGAGATATTCAAGCACCTCCGCGAGGACGAGATAGAGCAGCTGACCTTCGAGATCGCCCGGCTCGACAGGATCGAGCCCGAGGATAAGGACAAGGTGCTCATGGAGTTCCAGGAGATGATGATGGCGCAGGACTTCATCGCCACCGGGGGCATCGACTACGCCCGCGAGGTGCTGGAGCGCGCCCTTGGAACCCAGAAGGCCATCGACATCGTAAACCGGCTCACCTCGAGCCTGCAGGTGCGTCCCTTCGACTTCATCCGCCGCACCGACCCGTCCCATCTTCTTAACTTTATACAGGGAGAGCATCCCCAGACGATCGCACTTATTCTCGCCTATCTCGACGCGGCAAAGGCCGCCCAGATTCTCTCGGGCCTCAGCCACCAGATACAGGCCGACGTCGCAAAGCGTATCGCCACGATGGACCGCACCTCGCCGGACGTGCTCCGTGAGGTAGAACGCGTGCTCGAGCGGAAGCTCTCCACGCTGGCCTCGGAGGACTACACGTCGGCCGGCGGCATCGACGCCATCGTCGAGGTGCTCAACCAGGTTGACCGCGGAACGGAAAAGATCATCATCGAGGCGCTCGAGGAGGAGGATCCGGAGCTCGCCGAGGAAATAAAGAAGCGGATGTTCGTTTTCGAGGACATCGTGCTGCTCGACGACCGCTCGATCCAGAAGGTTCTCCGCGAGGTCGATACCCAGGACCTCGCCAAGGCGCTCAAAGGCGTGGATACCGAGGTGCAGGAGAAGATTTTCCGCAACATGTCAAAGCGCGCGTCCTCGCTCCTCAGGGAGGATATGGACTTCATGGGGCCGATACGGCTGCGTGACGTCGAGGAGTCCCAGCAGAAGATCGTGAACATCATAAGAAAACTCGAGGAAGCCGGAGACATCATAGTCGCACGCGCCGGCGAGGAGGAACTCGTTGTCTAAACTGGTTTTTAAACCGACGGAGGTGGTCGTTACCGCCGTCCCTAAGCAGATCGAGCTTCCCGAGAAATATCAGAAGAACATCATTTCCGACGAGGAATACAAGGAGTTCGAGGTCGACGAGGCTGGCAATCCCGTCGATGTCTACCAGGGCCCGTCGATCGAGGAGATGGAGGCCGAGCTCGAGCGCTACCGGCGCGAGACCGAAGAGGAAGTGCGCCGCATGCAGGAGGAGGCGCGCGGACGGGTAAGCAAGATCGAGGAAGACGGCAAGGCCGCGGCCTTCCGCGAGCTGCAGCAGGCGCGCGAGCAGATCAAGCTCGAGATGGAGCGCTTCCAGCAGGAGTCCGAGCGCGAGGTTGAGCGCGGCAAGTTCGAGGCCGAGAAGATGATCAAGGACGCCGAGCTGAAGGTTTCCGAGATCGAGCACGAGGCGTACAAGAAGGGCTACGAGGCGGGTCGCGAGGAGGGCTACAAGGAAGGTCAGGCCGAGGTGATGCGCCTGATCGACCGGCTGGGCACCATCGTCTCGACGGCGGTGGACATTCGCGACGACATCATACGCTCGTCCGAGAAACTCATGACCGAGATGATCCTGATGATTGCGCGAAAGGTCATCAAGGACGAAATAGTGGAGCGGCGCGAAGTCGTGATCAACAACATTCGCGAGGCGATCAAGCGCGTCAAGGATCGCGACCGCATCGATATCCGCGTAAACTTCGCCGACCTCGACATGACCACGGCCCACAAGGACGAGCTGATAAAGATGATGGAATCGCTGAAGAAAGTCAATATCTACGAAGATTCCAGGGTGGACCGCGGAGGATGCATCATCGAGACCGACGTGGGAGCGATAGACGCGCGGATTTCGACGCAGCTGGACACCATCGAGGAGGCTATCCGCAACGCGAGCGCGCTCTAGCGGTGAAAGGCCATGATACGAATTCTACCTCACGAGCACGTCGATATACTCTCGAAGTACAAGACCATTATCGACGAAGTCAATGTCGTGCAGTTTACCGGGAAGGTGGAGCGTATCGTCGGGCTCACCATCGAGTCCGCGGGGCCCGCGGTTAAATACGGTGAAATGTGCCGCATCCGTCTGGGTGAGGGGAAATACCTCTACGCCGAGGTTGTCGGCTTCAACCGGAGCAAGGTCATCCTCATGCCGATCGGCGACATGAAAGGGGTCGTTCCGGGCGCGGAGGTCATCGCGGCCGGTTCATCACTTACGGTACCGGTCGGCGACCAGCTGCTTGGCCGTGTGATCTCGGGGCTCGGCAAGCCGCTCGACGGTCGCGGCGAGATATTCACCGGAGTGCGCTATCCGGTGGAGGGAAAGCCGCTGAACCCGCTGGAGCGAAGGCTCATCACCGAGCCGCTTTCGGTGGGCATCCGCGCCATAGACGGACTGAACACGATCGGCAAGGGGCAGCGTATCGGCGTTTTCTCGGGCTCGGGCGTCGGAAAATCCACCATCCTGGCGATGATAGCGCGCTACACCAATGCGGACGTGAACGTCATCGCGCTGATCGGCGAACGCGGACGCGAGGTGCGCGATTTCGTCGAGAAGGAGCTGGGGCCGGAAGGCCTGCGACGCTCGGTGGTCGTGGTGGCCACCTCGGATCAGCCGCCGATGCTCAGGATCCGCGGCGCGTTCATGGCGCACGCAATAGCCGAGTACTTCCGCGACCAGGGTAAGGATGTCAACCTCATGATGGACTCCGTGACGCGCTTCGCGCTCGCCCAGCGCGAGGTGGGCCTCGCCGCCGGCGAGCCGTCGGCCACGCGCGGATTTCCGCCGTCGGTCTTCTCACTCCTTCCGCGTCTCCTGGAACGCTCCGGAACGCGCGAGGGTTCGGGCAGTAT
>JBFZEY010000195.1:0-3835 GCA_041306625.1 Spirochaetota bacterium
AAGCGTAACCCCGGCGGGGCTCGGCCGCGTGTTCGAAGGCGCGGGAGGGAGCGGCCTCGTCGGTGATTTCGCGGCCTCCATCGCGAGGCTCGGCTTCCGGCCGGTGAAGGGGTTCTTGCGCGGTTTTGTCGACATGGTGTTCGCGCACGGAGGCCGCTATTACCTGCTTGACTGGAAATCCAACCACCTGGGCGATTCGCCCAGGGACTATTCGGCCGGCCGAATCGCCGGAGAAATGACACGGCACCATTACATACTCCAGTATCATCTGTATGCCGTCGCCCTGCATCGATATCTCGCGCTTCGTCTTGAGGGATATGAATACGCCCGTCATTTCGGCGGGGTCTTTTATCTTTTTGTCCGCGGCATGGACCCTTCGGACTCCTCACGCCCCGGGGTTTTCTTCGACCTTCCGCCGGCCGGCCTGATCGAATCGCTCGGGCGCTATTTCGATGAAGGGGAGGCGGCGCGATGATACTGCGGGAAGACGTATTCAGCGCGTATGATAACGCCTTCGCCGGCCTCATGTGCCGTCTGGCCGGCGGTGACGACACATTGCTGGCCATTGCGGCCCGTCTGGCGAGCAACCGGACGGCCGCCGGTAACGTATGCCTCGACATTGCCGCCGCCGCGAAGGGGGGCCTTTCGGAGTATCCGCCCGAACTGCTCCCGGAAAACCCCGGGCGCTGGATCGAAGCGCTCCGCAAATCTCCCGTTGTCGGCGCACCGGGCGAATACCGCCCGCTCATCCTCGACGCGAAGGGGCGGCTCTATCTCCATCGTTACTGGAAATACGAGAACACCCTGGCCGGGGCGATCACGCGGATGAGCTCCCGCGCGCGCAACGATTGCGATGCCGCGCTTCTCGGCGAAGGGCTCGAACGCATGTTCACCCGAACCGCCGGCAGCGGGCCCGATCTGCAGCGCCTCGCGGCCGCCGTCGCCGTAATGAAGTCTTTCGTCGTTATATCGGGCGGTCCCGGAACCGGCAAGACGTCCACCGTCGTGCGGATACTCGCGCTCCTGGCTGAGCAGGCTCTCGCATCGGGACGACGCATGCGCGCGGCGCTTGCGGCTCCGACCGGCAAGGCGGCCGTGCGGCTCCAGGAGGCCGTGCGCGGATCAGTTGACGCACTTCCCTGCGGTCCCGCCGTAAAACAGTGCATTCCGACAGAGGCCCTTACGCTGCACCGACTCCTCAAAAGCCTTCCTGGCACGCCCTATTTCAGGCATAACGCCGGCAATCCGCTTCCATACGACGTCCTCGTCGTGGACGAATCCTCCATGGCCGACCTGCCGCTTATGGCGAAGCTTGCGGACGCCCTGCTGCCGGACGCGCGGCTTATCCTGCTTGGCGACCGCGATCAGCTTTCTTCGGTGGAGGCGGGGGCCGTGCTGGGCGACATCTGCAACACCGGCGCCGAGCAGTATTACTCGAAGCGCTTCGCGGCCGCTCTGGCCGGACTGACGAAGGATCCGCCGCCCGCGTCGCGCGCGGACGTACCGCCGGTCGCCGATTCGATTGTGGTATTGAAGAAGAGCTACCGCTTCGATGAAACGGGTGGAATCGGCGCCCTCGCCCGGGCGGTGCGCGAGGGGAGCGCCGGCGAGGTCCTGCGAATACTGCGCTCGGGCGTTGACGAGGTCAGGATACGGGAGGACGTTGGCGCGGAAACGCTCGGCCGCGTGCTTCGCGAAACCGCACTGCAGGGCCTCGCGGCCATCGCCGCGGAATGCGAGCCGCTGAAAGTGTTTCCGCGCATGGGCGAACAGGCCCTGCTCTGCGCCGTCCGGCGCGGTGCGCTCGGTGTAGAGGGGCTGAACGATTCGGCCGAACTGATGCTCCGCGACGAGGGGATCATCGATCCACGCCAGCGCTGGTACGCCGGCCGCCCGGTGATGGTGACACGAAACGATTATTCCCTGGGGCTCTTTAACGGCGACATCGGTGTCATACTCGACGGGGCCGACGGGCTGCGCGCATGGTTTCCCTCGAGGGATGGCGGGGCGCGCTCCTTCATGCCGCGCCTGCTCCCGGAGCATGAGACCGTTTATGCCATGACGGTCCACAAGAGCCAGGGCTCCGAGTTTGACCGCGTGGTGCTGATCCTGCCGGAGAAAGCCTCGCCGGTGCTCACCAGGGAGCTCGTTTACACGGGAGTTACCAGGGCTCGGCGATCGCTCGAGATATGGTCGCCTGCCGACGTGCTGGCCTCGGCGGTCGAGACACCGGTAAGGCGCACCTCGGGACTGCGCGACGCACTGTGGGGGAATTAAGTCCTTGCAATTAATAAATTGTGAGGATTGGATTATGGCATCCGAAGTCGATTTCGATTGAGTGTCCACTGAATCCGGGCGCGACGGCACGTACCCGGCACCCGGCGGGTGAAGGGCTCTTCAATCGCGGGATAATCAGCTGTTTCACAGGTAATCAAAGACCGGAGGGGCGGTGCATGAAAAAAGCAACGACGCTAGCAATCGTTATCGCCATCGCGACCATAGCGCTGACGTCATGTTCCGGGAAAAAGAAGATATGGATTTACACCAGCATCTATAAGGAAGTGATCGAAACGATGCGCGAACCGCTCCGGAAGGCGCTTCCATCTGACGTGGAGGTACTATGGTTCCAGAGCGGAAGCGAGAACATCGCCAGCAAGGTGAACGCCGAGCTCGCCGCAGGAGCGACGCGGGCGGACCTTATCCTTACCAGCGACCCATTCTGGTATTATGAACTCAAGCAGGAGGGAAAACTCCTCGCCTATACGAGCCCGGCTTCAAAGGCCATCCCGCCGATCTACGTCGATCCGGACGGGGCGTTCGCCGGGGTAAGGCTTCCGGTGATGGTGATCGGGTATAACTCGCGGTATTTCACCAACGAAGCCGATCTGCCGAAGACCTGGAAGGACCTTGCCGATCCCCGTTACAAACGGCTGATCTCCATGCCCAATCCGCTCGAGTCGGGCTCCAGCTTCACGGCAATAGCCCTGTTACAGAAGCTGTATGGCTGGGATTATTTCGAGAAGCTCAGGGCTAACGATATCATCGCCGCGGGAGGCAACAGCTCCGTTATCACCCGCATCGAGACCAGGGAGCGGCCGGTCGGCATCGTGCTGCTGGAAAACGTGCTCAAGGCGTGGGACAAGGGCTCGCCGGTCCGGCCCGTATATCCCGCCGACGGCACCATCCCGGTGCTGAGTCCCATCGCCATTCTCCGCGACTCACGCAATCCCGAAATGGCGAAACGTGCCTACGACTGGTTCTTTACGAAAGAAGCCCAGGAGGCCATAGTACGCGGGTCGATGTATTCCCTGATCGAGTCCTCGCCGTCACCCGATCATGCGCGTTCCTACGCGGAGCTCAAGTCCAGCATGATGCCCTGGTCGACGGAAATCCTCGCGCAGATGTACGCCGAGCGCGCCGCGATCAAATCGAAATTTTCCGAGACCGTACTCCGCTGATATGTTCGCCGACGGAATCTCCAACGCGGCGGTGATCGATGCGCTCCTGCGCTCGCTCTCGCTGAGCCTGGCCGTTGCCTTCATCTCGGGTGTCGCCGGCTGCCTCGTGGCCTGGCTTGTAACGCGCTCGGACATAGGCGGGGGCAGGGCGCTTTCGGGCCTCTTCTCCATGCCGTACGCCATCCCGGCATACCTGCTGGGGATGGCCTGGATCGTGCTCGGCAATCCCGCCGTCGGCGCCATAAAGGAGATATTTCCCGCAGGCGGCATATACGGGTTTCACGGGATGGTGCTGGTGGAGAGTACGGTCGCCTTTGCCTTCCCGTATCTGGAGCTCAAGGCCGGGTTCGAGCGCATGGACCCCTCGCTCGAGGAGG
>JBFZEY010000196.1:0-3723 GCA_041306625.1 Spirochaetota bacterium
CCTAAGTCCGCTCTTCGCTACGGAGATATACGTGGCCAGGTAGCTCAGTCGGTAGAGCAGTGGACTGAAAATCCTCGTGTCGACGGTTCGATTCCGCCCCTGACCACATCGTTTAATTTAAAGGGACCGAATGGTTCCTTTATTATTTTCTTCCCCGGTGTGCCTGCACGGTATTATTATCGGTACAGACAATATTTTTCCATGCCCGGAATTTAAGAACGAACCTCGAACCGGCTTTCCGTTCTATCTTGATTGTGCCGCCGATTTGCTTGACCATCAGACCGACAGGCATCAGCCCGAAGCACGAGGATTTTTAGAAGCCGGCCGTTTCGGGCAGTCCCACGCCGTCGTCCTAAAATGCCATTTCCATCGTTCCGTCTTCGAGCTCAAGCAGCGAGATCGTGATAGCCCCCTTCCGTCCATCGGGAAACGCGCACTTGCAGGCGTTGCTGAGGAGTTCGTTGATGATGATTCCAGGAGGAAATAATATTTTCGAGTCCAGCGGCCGGTCCGCGATTATAGACCACAACCGAGGGCGCGTTTTTATCCGTGAATTCATCGCACCGCAGGTTTTTAACGGTGCGCACATGAAAGCCCCTTTCCGTGAAGGCGCGCTCCAGGCTATTTCTGTGTTCATCGTTCCGTTCGACGATAAGGATGCCGAACGACGCCTGGACCGGTTTCCCGGCGATCAGGCCGCTGACTTTCTCGATCAGTTCGGCGGCGGAGAAGGGCACCGCCGGGTGGTCGCTGGCGCCGTTTTCCAGGCCGATGCGGCGGATTTCATCGGTTATAAACGTTGCCGAGATCATCAGCACCGGTACCTCGTTGAATTCGAGATACTCGTCCATGCGCGGCAGGCGGCAGAAGCTCCAGCCGTCGATTTCGGGCATGTGGATGTCGGCGATGATGAGATCGGGTGCGCCGTGCCCGGAAAGGGCCTTCATGGCACCCGCGACGTTCTCGGAGGACAGTACCGAAAAACCAGCGCTCGCAAGTATGGCCTGGATTATCCGCAGTACCTGGCGCTCGTCGTTGACGACGAGTATCGCCGGGTTATCTTTGTTTTACATGGTGGTTCCCTACGGTGTGAATATCGATTGACAGTACGCCATTTTACCAGTGTAGTCAAATACTAATCCCGGGGTATTCGGGAAGTCGGTTTGTGTCCATAAAGGACCCTGTATAATTCTTACTGAAATGGAGACCGTAATGAAAGCAGTCATCAAAGCGGTGAAGTATATCTCATTGGGGCTGTTCGCGGTGATCGTACTTGCCGGCCTGATATACCTCTTTCTCCCCAAGGGGCCCCGCGATCTCATGGAGTTCGACGATCCCTGCGGTAAGGAACGGCCCGTCGCGGTCGCGGAGAAGTACATGGCCGCCACGGGCAACCAGTGGGCGACCGCCGCCGCGCTCGACGTGCTCGACCGGGGCGGGAACGCCGTGGACGCGGCCGTGTCGGCGCTGTTGGTGCTCAATGTGACCTTCGGCGAGGCGGCAAGCTTCCCGGGCGTCGCGCCGGTTCTGGTGTACGACGCGAAGACCGGCAAGGTGGCAAGCTACACCGGGGCCGGCAAGGCGCCCGCGGCGGCCACCATCGAACTCTTCAGAAAAAAGGGCCACGAGGTGGTGCCGAAGCTAAGCATCCTGTCCCAGCTCGTACCCGCCTCGCCGGATGTCATCACGGCGCTTCTGGAGCGCTACGGCACACGCGGCTTCGGCGAGCTGTCCGCGCCGGCCATTAAGCTCGCCGAGGAGGGCTTTCCGGTGCACGCCACGATGCACAAGAACCTCTCCATGAACGTCTTCAAGCGCCTGGGCCTTTCAATCCTGATGCCCTATAACGCGCAGGTCTACCTGGGCGGGCAGTGGTGGCGGCCGCTGCATAAAAGGGACCGCTTCAGGAGGCCCGATCTGGCGACGACATTCAGGGCGCTGGCCGACGCCGAAAAAAAGGCGCTGGAGAAGGGCGCGGGACGAAAGGCGGGCCTGGCGGCCGTACGCGACTATTTCTATAAAGGTCCGGTCGCCGAAGCCATACTCAGGCTTCATCGCGAGAAGGGCGGCCTCTTTACGCGCGGGGACCTGTCCGGCTATCGCGGCGAATTCGAGACGCCGCTTTCCGGCAGCTTCGGCGAGTACACGCTCTATACCAACCGCACCTGGAGCCAGGGCGCGGTGGTGCCCCTTGCCCTGCAGATCCTCGAGGGAGTGGACCTTAAAACCATGGGCCACAATTCGCCGGCGTACGTGCACGCGGTACTACAGGCGATCGAGCTGGCCATGGCCGACCGCGAGGCCTTCTTCGGCGACCCGGCCTTCGTGAAGGTGCCCGAGAAGGGCCTGCTCAATAAAAACTATGCGGCCACACGGCGCGCGTTGATGACGCCGGGGAGGGCTTTCGGCGCTATGCCGCCGCACGGCGATCCGTGGAAGCACCAGGCGGCCGCCCGGGGCGGGGCATACGACCGCACCACGGCAGGACCTGCAGTGCGCCTGGCCGAGAACGCGACAGGGTACGGCAGGGATACCAGTTATGTGAGCGTCGTCGACCGCTGGGGCAACGCCGTATCGCTCACGCCGAGCGATTTTCCGCAGTCGCCGATGGTGCCGGGGACCGGGCTAACGCTCGGCATCCGCATGTCGCAGTTCTGGCAGGACCCCAAACACCCCGCCGCGCTCGCGCCGGGGAAGCGCCCCACGATAACGCCGAACGCAGCCATGGTGTTTAAAAACGGGAAATTCTACATGAGCTACGGCACGCCCGGCGGTGACATGCAGACGCAGGCGCTGGTGCAGGTGTTCCTGAATATCGCCATCTTCGGAATGGACGCGCAGGAGGCGATCGACCAGCCGCGTTTCCGCTCGCTCAACTGGCCCGACGCCTTCTCGCCGCACGCGTACCGCCCGGGCACCATCGAGCTCGAGGGCCCGCTGGGGCGCTCCGCGGGCGGCGCGCTCGAGGACATGGGCTACCGCGTGGAGATAAAGGGCGAGCGCGACAACAGCTTCAGCGCCGTGTGCGCCGTCATCCGCGATCCGAAATCGGGAAAGCTCTACGGCGGCGCCGACGCGCGCGAGAGCTCGTGGGCCGAGGGGCGCTAGGGGGCGCCCTCAGGCCGAGAGGCAGCGCGCGATCGCGCCGACGTACATGCGGTGGTAGTCCTTCTGCGGGTAGAGCTTCGAGATGCCCGGCGCCAGAAAGTTGCGGGGCAGCATGTCCTGGAAATAGATCTTCTCGCACTCCAGCACCAGGCGCGCCTCCGCAAAATAGACGGCGCCGCTTTCGGTCGACGAGGGGCTTATTCCCGCCTCCTTCGCCTTGTCGACCTTCTTTCCCGTGTGCGACCCGCAGTAGTTCAGCGCGGCGCGGTACTCTTCGGCGAAGAACGACAGCGTAAAGCGCTGTGCGTCCTCCATGAACCTGTACGTGTGGCGCGTGGGACGCACGAAACAGAAACAGACGTTTTTGTTCCAGAGCACGCCGAGGCCACCCCACGAGGCGGTCATCGTGTTGTAACTTTCAAGGGTTCCCGCCGTGATGAGCATCCAGTCGTCGCCGATCAACGCGAACGGGTTGTCGCCGAGCGAACGCGGATCGACTTCACCGAGTGTGTGTGTCATATCTCCTCGCATAAAGCGCCTGTGGCGCGATGATCGTGATGTATACGCCCGGTATAACCGGCCGCGACTCGCGGGGCAAGTTTTTTTCGAACGTAC
>JBFZEY010000197.1:0-5203 GCA_041306625.1 Spirochaetota bacterium
GGCCGGAGCGGTGGCCTCGGGCGCGAGGTACGAGGCACCGCGATGGGCGACCACCGCCGGATGGCTTATGCCCAGGCGCTCGGCTGCGGATTTACCGGCGGAAGGCGCCGCCGTAATGCGGATACTCAACGCTGCGGCCGCCAGAATGAAAACGATAACGGCTAGGACAAGCGAAAGACGTCGTGTCATGGGATACCCCCGTCCTCGATTTTTCCCTATTGGCTCATCCCGGGCGCGGCTTTTCAATTAAAATTTCTCCGCCTCCGGCGCGGAACCGGTTGCCGGAGGCACGAATACCATGGAATTGCCGGGGAAGGTGTTCCACCGTCCTATCGAAAACCGCAGTACGCGCCTTCGTTCAGAGGCAGAGAATCTCGTCCTCGGTGAGGTCTTCAACCCGGACGGGGTCGATTCCCTTAATGCGCGCGACGAGCTCCCTTGAGGCCATTTCAGGCATGGTAAGCACGATGCGGTAATTCTTGTCTCTAAGCCAGCTGAAGAACATCCACGCATAGCACTCTTTGCAATGCTCCGCCTTTTTGTTCAGGTATGCGTCCCCTTCGAGCCCCTCAAGCGGCTTGTGGCGCGGGCAGCTGATATCGACGCAAAACATCCCCGACTGGTAACGCTTGCTCATGATGCTCCTCCGATCGGCCTGATATTACCCGCGGCGCAGGCCCGGGTGTCGCTGATCTAAAAGTATAGCTCGAATATTCATATGTGTCATTATATAAATAAAATAAGGAATAATGTCCAGTCATTAATTCTTCGCCGGCCGCACGCGACCGGCCGGGCGCTGGTCGGCGACCAACAAATGGCGCCCGGAGCGCTTAACTCTTCGCATACCGGGGTACCGGGAAGGTGTATGGCTTTTTCGTGATGGGGTTCTCGAACACCACGCAGACGGTGTCGAACAGCGGCTCGACCACCTGGTAGCGGATTACCTCCTCGGGCGGGCCGTCGGCGAAGATGGCGCCGTCCCTGAGCGCGATGATGCGTGTACAGTAATCCGACGCCAGGTTGATGTCGTGCAGTACCGTGATAATGGTCGTGCCCGCGGCGTTGAGCCCGTGGAGTACGTCCATAACCCGGACCGCATGCCGTATATCGAGATGTGAGACCGGCTCGTCAAGGATGATAACGCGCTCGTTCTGCGCCAGGGCACGCGCCAGATACACCAGCTGGCGCTCCCCGCCCGAAAGCCCCGTGACGGTCCGGTTACGGAGATGGCCGGCCCCTACGGCCGCAAGCGCCTCTTCTATCCTCGCGCCGTCTCCGGGAGAATCAAGGCTCCAGAACGCCCGATAGGGGAATCTGCCCAGGCGCACGAACTCGTACACGGTGAAGGGCGGAATGTTTTCGATGAGCTGGTGAACGACGGCAAGCTCGCGCGCGAGCGCGGCTTCGCCGATCGAGCCGATCGGCCTTCCGCGGAAGAACACACCGCCC
Organism: Spirochaetota bacterium; assembly: GCA_041306625.1. Taxonomy (GTDB): domain Bacteria; phylum Spirochaetota; class UBA4802; order UBA4802; family UBA5368; genus MVZN01. The sequence continues at coordinate 1,450 of JBFZEY010000197.1, forward strand.
GACGCGGGAGCGAGCGCACCGCAGGCCGTCTTGAGCAGTGTGCTTTTCCCGGCGCCGTTGGGACCGATGATCGCCGTCATCTCCCCTTCCACGAACGACAGGCTGACGCCCTTGAGCACGTCATCGCCGCCGTAACCGGCGCGCACATCCCGTATCTCGATCAGGTTCATCGCGGTGTTCCTTCTATCAGCATCTCGCCCGCATGCACGGCCATATGCTCTCCGCGCGGGTCCTCGCGGCGCATGTCGTCACGTTCCCGGAGGTGTTGCAGTCCCCGCGCCCGGGGCATCGCGGCATTGAAGTGTACCATCACCCCATGCCCCTTCCCCTCCCGAGCAGAAGGACGAGAAAGAATATTCCGCCGACAAAACCCGTTATGACGCCCACCGGTATTTCATACGGCATGGCGACGGTCCTGCCAATAGTATCGCACATAACGAGAAAGAGCGCCCCCGCAACCGCCGAAGCCGGGAGGAGCCGCCGGTGGACTGGTCCGACGAGCGCGCGCACGGAGTGCGGAACGATGAGGCCGACGAAGCCGATCACCCCCGCCAGCGCCACCGAAAGCGCGGCCAGGAGGCCGCCGATCCAGAACACCGCGCGCGTATCGACCGGAGCAACGCCGAGCGATCGGGCAAAATCGCCGCCGAATGATATGATGTCGAGATGGCGGTGCAGCAACAGGGCCCCGCCGAGCAAAAGCAGCGCGACCCCCCCCATGCGGTAGAGCGCATCGTAGCGCGCGAGTGAGAGGTCGCCCATCAGCCACATGAGGGCCTTGTGTACCGCCTCGGGACGGGCGAGCGCGAAGATGAGCATGACCCCGGAGGAAAAAATGAAGCTGAGCGAAATCCCCCCGAGGATTAGCCCGCCCGAACCGAGTCCCCTCAACCGGGAAAGCCCGTAGACAAGCGTGATGGCGGCGAGGCTGCCCGCGAATGAAAAAATGGCCACCAGCGCGAAGGAGGAGCCCAGGACGATGGCCGCGCTCGCGCCGAGGGCCGCACCCCCCGACACGCCGACGGTGTAGGGATCGGACAGGGGATTTCTGAAAAGCGACTGGAACATCGCGCCGCTGACCGAAAGCGATGCGCCCACAACGAGCGCCATGAGCACGCGGGGAAGGCGCAGGTGCACCAGTATGCGGTATTCGGCCGTGCCGGAATCGCCGGCAAGCGCCCTGACGATCTCCGCAGGGGCCAGGTACGTCGATCCTGACGAAAGCGCCAGGAAAATCGCGATCGCCCCGAGCGCGAGAAGGAACGCCAGGGCGAGCATGGGCCTAACTCTTACCGGCATCGGCGATCAACCTCCCCAGTTCTCCGGCCGCCGCGACAAAGTTTCGCGGCGTGTACATGCCGATGAGATCCGCGTCAATACTGCGCACCGCGCCGCGGCGAACGGCGCGCACCCCCCGGAATGCCCCCGAGGAAAAAAATTTTTCGGGATCGGCGTCAATCGAAACGATGACGTCCGGGTCGAGCCGCACGAGGTGTTCGGCCGATACGACCGGGAACGGACGATCGAGGCCGCCGAAGGCGTTACGCCCGCCCGCGGCCTCGATCATCCTCCCCGCGAACGATCCGCCGCCCGCGGGGATGAGCGGCGCGTGCGAGATGAACAGCGCCACCCGGGGCCCGCCGGGGGCCCGGGCGATTCGGCTCAATGCGCGTCGGTACTCGCCGATCTGCTCGCGCGCACGCGCTCCTCTTCCGAGGATGTCGCCAAGATCCATGTAGTGCGCGCAGATGTCGTCGAAATCCCTGCTGCGCCCGAAACGGTGGGACGGCACACCGATCCCACGCACCCGGTCGGCGAGCTGCGTCGCCCCGTCCTCGGCCGAAAAGAACACAACGTCCGGCCTGAGCGCCACTCTCCTTTCCATGTCTACCCGCGCCAGATCGCCCACCACCTCCACGCTCCGCGAAAGGGGCGGATGGCGGTAGCTTACGCCGACCAGAAGGTCCGCCGCACCGAGGTCGACGATGGCGGCCGTGATAGAGGGCGAAAGGGACACGACGCTGTGCACCCTGCCGGTCACCGGGGGCCCGGGCGACCGGGCGGGAAACAGGGTGAGCGGCAGGGCGAAAACCGCGACAAGCGCAAGGATATTGATCGTGTTTTTCATCGGCCGGTACGCATGGATAGTCCCTTGTGACGCGGGCACCCGCCAAAATCAAGGTATTTTTATCCCGGCCACTCCCTCCATAATTTCATTGACGTCCGGCAAGCCCCGCGCATATAACCGGACGTGCGCACAGCGCTATATCCATGATTAAAACCGCATCCATCCACATACGCCCCGACGACACCGGTTCGCTCGCACTGGTGGGAGACATCGTCGCGTTCCTTGCGGAGCGGGGCATCGGCACACTCCTGCCCGATATTGAACTGTTCTCGGACGCCGCCCTGTCGAAACACCGGATGGACGAGGGTGAGCTCGTTGCCGGGTCCGAGCTCGTCATCGTCATCGGCGGCGATGGCACCTTCCTCCGCACGGCCCGGCTCTTTGCGGGAAAGAACGCGCCGCTGTTCGGCATCAACCGCGGGCGCCTGGGCTTCCTTACCGAGTTTTCCCCGGGAGAGGCCTTCCGCTACCTGGACGAGGTCGTCGCCGGAAAGCGCACCCCTTCCGCCCGCTCCACGCTGGAGGCCTCGCTCATCCGCGACGGAAAGGAGCTTCGAACCATAACGGTCATTAACGACGCCGTCATATCGAAGGGCGCCTTCTCGCGCCCCATAAGCGTCCGCCTTGAGCTCGACGACGCCTTTCTCAACTGCTACTCCGGCGACGGACTCATCATTGCGACACCGACCGGTTCCACGGCCTACTCGCTTTCAGCCGGCGGGCCCATCGTAATCCCGAGCATCGACAGCGCCTACGTGCTCAACCCCATCTGCCCTCACATGCTCGCCGTACGGCCCATGATCATTCCGGCACAAACGACGCTCCGGGCGCGGATCGTCTCTGACTTCGAAAATTTATTATTGACAATCGACGGACAGGAGGCTATCCCCATCGAGGGCGATGACGAGATCCGCGTCCGCGGCTCCGAGAAAAAGGTCCACCTGATACAGCACCCGGCACGGGATTATTACGAAATCCTGCGAAGAAAGCTCGGCTGGGGCAAAAACACGAACGGTGACGGCTGACATGCTGACTGAGCTGCGAATCAAGAACTTCGTAATCATCGACGACTTAAAGATTCCCTTCGGCGCGGGCCTCAATATCCTCACCGGTGAGACAGGCGCCGGCAAATCCATCCTCATCGACGCGCTCTCGGGCGTGCTCGGCGACAAAATGACCACCGACCAGATACGTTCGGGCTTCGAGCGCGCGGCCCTCGAGGGCGTCTTCGACGTTTCCACGGTCCCGCAGGTGCGTGCAATCCTGGACGAGTCGGGCATCGACTGCGACGACGGGACGCTCGTGCTCAGGCGCGAGATATACACCAGCGGCAAGGGCCGGTGCTTCGCCAACGCCACCCAGATCCCGATCTCCAAACTCCAGGCGCTCTCAGAATACCTGGTCGATATCCACGGACAGAACGAACACCAGAACATCATGCGCATTGCGAAGCACCGTGAGACGCTCGACAGCTTCGCCCGCCTCGGTCCGCTGGTCGATAAAGTACGCGGCCTCCATGCCGGACTTTCCGACCTCAAGGAACGCATCAGCTCATTCGAGATCGACGAGAAGGAGAAGGCGCGCAAGATCGAATTTCTCGGCTATGCCATCAGGGAGATCGAGGCC
>JBFZEY010000198.1:0-2642 GCA_041306625.1 Spirochaetota bacterium
CCTCCTCAAACCTAAGGATGAGTTTTTCGAATCTCGGGATCTGCCCTCATCGGTGTCATGGAAAAACGAGCTTACGCCGTTTTTTGATCTCTGCGCGCAGATGCTCCGGCCCGTGAAGTGTCCCGCTTTAACCGGTATGGATACCGTGCTAAAAAACGCGGCTGAAAAAGCAGGGGTGAAGCAGACCTGGTATATGGAAGATGTGGCGGTCCATTTCGGTGAGCCCGATGTCAAAGCACCGGATCCCTATTTCGGTGGTAAAGGTCCCCAACGCGCAGGCTGCAACTTCTGCGGCGGCTGCATGATCGGATGCAGAAATGGGGCGAAAAACAGCCTCATGAAGAACTATCTCTATTTCGCCGAAGCCCTAGGAGTGGAAATCCTGCCCGAGAGCAAAGCCGTCGATATCATACCGCGGGAAGACGGCTACACGATAGAGTACCTGCGCCCCGGTCTTATTTCAAAAGGGAAACGAAAGCGAATCGAGGCGAAAGGCGTAGTGTTCGCCGGAGGCGTGGTCGGCACGGTTAAGCTCTTATTCGCTTTGCAACGGGCCGGGCGGATCACCGTGTCGGAAATGCTCGGACACAAAGTGAGGACAAACAGCGAGAGCCTTATCGCCGTCCGTAAACACGGAAAGGATGTGGATTACTCAGAAGGGGTGGCGATCACCTCCGGCACCTATATCGATGAGAAAACTCATGTCGAGGTTGTCCGTTATCCCAAAGGCGCGAACGCGCTCTCGATCTTGACAGCGTTGTTGACAGACAAGCGCAAAGGCATCTGGCGCCCTCTGTCGATGCTCGCGAACATATTCCGGCACCCCTTGGGGGCGCTTACGGCCTTAAACCCCGCCGGATGGGCACGGGAAACGATTATCCTGCTCGTCATGCAGGCGGAGGACAATTGCATCAGGCTCAAAGCCAAGCGGCGTATCTTCGGCGGGCTTAAAGTGGTGAGCGATATCGAGGAGGGATCCGCCGTAGTGCCGGTATACATACCTCAAGCCCACGAGTTTGCCCGAAACATCGCTTCCGATATCGGAGCGGCTCCGTTGAGCAACATCTATGAAGTATTTTTCAACGCCTCTTTGACCGCGCATATTCTCGGTGGATGCGTCATGGGGGAGGATGCATCTTCCGGGGTAATCGATTCAAGCCACCGGTTGTTCGGGTATGAGGACCTTTACGTCGTCGACGCGAGCGTGATTCCCGCAAACTTAGGTGTGAACCCGGTGATGACTATCGTTGCTTTTGCCGAACGGGCGATGAGTTTAATTCCTGATAAAAGACCCTATGAGAAGCGATAGTTCGCGGCCGCGCCGGCTTCCCCACGGCAACTGCTACTCCGTTGTACCCGGCAAATTCATAGCCGGAGAGTATCCGGCGAACGTCACGTCCCCCGGCGACGCGGGAAAACGGAAACTTGACGCGATAGTTCGTTACGGTGTTACCCATTTTGCCGATCTGACGAGGGAGGAAGACGGTCTGGAACCGTACGAGGACCTTGCGCGGAGTAAGGCGGAAAGGTCCGGTCGGAAGATCGATTATCGTCGGTTCCCGATACGCGACGGAGATATCCCTCCAAGCGACGAGGTTACGCGGCACATACTCGATTTTATTGATCAGTGTATCCTGGATGGGGGGTGCGTGTACCTGCACTGTTGGGGAGGGATTGGCCGCACCGGCACCATTGTCGGGTGCTATCTCGTCCGTCACGGACTTAGAGCGGACGAAGCGCTGGAAAAAGTTGAAAGATACTGGCGGTCGACGTCGAAATACGACCCGTATTGGACATCCCCCGAAAATGAGCGGCAGAAAGAGTACGTGAGAAACTGGCAGCGAATAGAGAAATTAAAATGAGATCACGTGTGAGCCGGACGGTTGAGCCCGGCCATGAACTCCGCGAGCCGCGGGGCCCACTTGGCGCTGTCGAGCCCCGGGGCCGCGTGTCCGAGCTCACTGTCGATTTCAACATACTCCGCGCAAACCCCGGATGCCTTGAGCTTGGCCATAATATCGGGGGCGATCGACGGCGGGAAGAGTTTGTCGGTACGGGACAAAACATAGAGTACCCGCGCCTTGATTCGCGACATCTCCCTCTCGATGTCGAAACGGGAACTGGCCCGGCCTAGAACGATCAAAGAGTTGGCATCAAATTCGGACGCCCACTTAACTGCCACCCGCTCTATTTCAGCCCGGCGCACCGCCGGGTCAGGGAACGAAGGGGCAAGATGCTCGTGGATGCCGTAGCTTACGAGGGTATCGACCCGAATTCTGGCCAATGTTTCACTCACCCCTCCGCGGTCGTAGTAATGTCCGCCATTCCAGTTGAGGTCCGTTCCGAGCCTCGCGATAAGTGCGTCCAGACGCGCCTTACTGCCTTCGCCGCTCTTGGGCGCGGTTGTTACCGGCACGATGCCGTGAGCGAACTCGGGGAAAGTCACTGCCCACTGGAAAGCCTGGAAGCCGCCGTATGACGGCCCGATCACCGCGGCTAAGTGGCGGATATCCAAGGATTGAAGGAGCGCTCGCTGAGCGGAGACGATGTCGACGAGTGAGATGTCCGGGAAGTCGGGGCCGTAAGGACGGCCGGTCGCCGGATCAAGGTGCGCCGGGCCGGTCGAACCGTAGGAGGACCCG
>JBFZEY010000199.1:0-4839 GCA_041306625.1 Spirochaetota bacterium
TCTCCGGGTTGAGACCGGCCTGGAACACCAGATTCGACCGCACATCGATCTCCCCGGCGAGCAGTTCGGCGGAGGCCGCGGCCAGATCGAAAAGCGGTTCAGATGCGGGAAGGGCGCTCTCGGCCCTGAGCGAGACGAGGACGCGACCGAACACCAGCGCCGCGGCGATGGAGAGCGGGTCCCGGTTGAACACCAGCGCCGCCTCGAGGCCGTTGGGGGCGCCGCCCGCGCGGGCTTGCGTTACCGCGGCGTAGGGGGCTATGATGGCGGCCGTCCGGGCGCAGCTGATCGTGGGGACGCCGTCGGTCTTACGGGAAAGCCGTTCAAGCAAGGCGCGCTCCGCCGGTCCCGGATGGCGGAATACGCCGAACGCGCTTCCTTCCACGGATGGGGCGTTTGAGAGTATTTCCATAAACCGCCCCACGTCCGTCCCCCGGGGGGGGCGGTCGGTCAGGAGAAGAAGCAGGGTCATCTGCGACAGGGAGGAATAGAGTGCAGGTTTTTTCCAGCGGTCCATCTTGCCCTTCAGCGCGGGCTCAGGGTCCGCATAGTCCCCGATATGACCGAGTACGGAACGTATGTGTCCGGCGCTTAATCCCTCCAGCGGCGTACACAGTGCGTCACCGGTCAGGGCGCCGAGAAGAATACCTGTATTTTTATCGGTGTCGTCCATTTCGTTTTGCGCCCGATATGCTTTCCGGTGCGGGTCGTAATGTCAAAGATTTATGTGCCCGCCCGTCGATCCATCGCTAAAAAAAGATGATTTACTTGCATTTTCAAGGAAAAACATAGTATTACATCATATATCGGGGGGTGATCTTCGCCCCGCAACGGTTTTTCAGGGGGGATGTTATGAAAAGGTTGGCACTGATTTGCCTGATCGTTGTGGCCTCGCTATGGATGGGGTGCACGAAGGCCGTCGATGAATATGCGACGGTGATGTTTTATATCGGGGACGTTAAGATAAACGGCGCGTCGATCGAAATTGGCGTGATAATTAAAGAGAACGATCGCCTGGTCACCGCGGGGCAGTCTTCGTGCGATCTAAAAATCGGCGATTCGATTATCAGGATCAAGGAAAACTCCAAGGTGCTCATCTCGCAGCTTATGAAAAAGGGCGCGGTCGAGAACACGGCACTCGGGCTGGATGTCGGCAAGATGCTGTGCAAGCCTAAAAAGCTCATGAAAGAAGAGAGCTTTCTGGTAAAAACGCCGACGGCGGTTGCCGGTGTGCGCGGCACCAAATTCACCGTCGAGGCCGACATCATGAAGACCACACGGATAAAGGTCTACGACGGAAGGGTGAAAGTCATAAAACGGGTTGAAAAGCTGGAAGGCTCAATTGAGAAAATCATGGAAGGGGCGCCGGCTGTCGAGGAGAAGGAAAAGGTCGTCGTAACCGAGAAAGACGTAGAAAAGGCCACGAAGCGGGTGGATGATATCCTCGCCAGGGAATCGGGTGAGGGATTCGAGGTCGCCGTGGTAAAGGTCATAGAAGAGGCGGGCGGCGACGTTGTCGTATCGCGAAACGAGATCCAGGCGTTCAAGGTTGAGGACTTCAAAGACGAGAAGAGCGAACTGATTGCGGTGGAAGAGCGGCCCAGGGAGGTCATCCGTCAGATCGCGGCGATCGTCAAGATGGAAAAGGAAAAGCCCAAGCCCGATGGGCGGCTCCTGATCACCAGATATGAGATCTATTTTATCAAAAACGGCAGTGTGCTCTGGGAGGGGAAGGTGGTAAATCCTCCCGTGCGCAGGGATGACAGGATTTACATCGCCTCCGGCGATTATGTCTACTGCGCATCGGCCGAGGGACCGGTGCTCTGGCGGAAAAACCTGGACAACGATGGAAGGCTTGATATACGGGACGACAGACTGATCGTCCATGCCAGGGGAGGGCAGAAGTCGCTCGATCTCGATACCGGCCAGGAATAATCCGCCGTTCGAATCCTGGATGCAAGAGGCGCGGGCCGGATGGCCGCGCCTCTTTTTATTCCCCCGGTGTTTATCCCGGAGAGGCGGCTGTTTAAAATTTGCCGGCCCGGGGTGATATTATTGTTGCCAATTCACCCGGCGTATCGTAGCGTATTTACGCGTTAATAGTGAAACAACCCGGTTGTATAATAAAAGTATCGTATTACGGATGGACCCCCGAGGGGCGGATCGGCGAACCTCGGGCCAGGATCGGGAATCACGGACAGTAGGGGGGAGCTTTGAAAGTAAAGAGAACATCAATTATCATACTGATTGCCGTTGCAATGACGTGCGCTGTATTCATCGACGCAGGAGCCCAGTCCGGCAGAAAGCCTTTGCAGAACAACATCGCCAGCGGAAAGTATATCCATAACGATCTGGTCGCGATGTATAATATCAAACATCTGCCGGTTCCGGTCACCAACGATGATTACGCGATATTCCAGTCCATCGGCAAGGTGAGTAATGTTATAATCGGAAAGTTTAAGACGGGGGCGCGTCAGGTCGTGCTCGTCACCGACAAAGACGCCGATGGCAAGGTCGATTTCGCCTGCACCTGGAACGTGGAAAGCGGCGCAATCGACGTCACACCGAAGCCTGAAACGGTTTATAGTGAGGTCCAGTTCAGGCAGATGAAAGACGAGATCGTGAGCGGCAAGAGCGGACTGGCGAGCCCCAATCCTGAGGGGATTGAATACATGCGCGTTCTTCTCCAGAGACCGTCGAACATACTTAAAATGAGAAACGGATTCCGCGTTTCAGGGAACGATCCCGACGTCCAGGGGCTTGAAAGGGTTAACTACTTTTTCTCGGATAACGGCGTCCACGGTTCGGATTTGGCCTTCGAGGTGAAATACAACAATATGGGCCAGGTCCGGGTAAGCCCGATTATAACAATATGGGTTTATTGCAAAGACTCATATGACCCGTTCGTCATCGAGACCGTGAAGAAATTGAATGCGGAAGCAGGGGCACGGTTTTTTGGCAAATAAAAGATGTGTCCTGTATTCAGTACTGGTGTACTGAATACAGGACACTAATTCCCTCACTTTACTGCATCCTTGGCAAGAAACAGGCGATTCTGCCTGTCCCCGGCTCTCTTAACCACGTTACCATCTAAACATTACACGGTGATTGAATAGTAAAATCGATTAATATCATTTTTTAAATCAGTATCGGGCCGTAAATTCAGGTATTATTAGCTGCTGGCATGGGATATGCTTTATAATAATCAGTGAGCCGGGATATTCCTGGTACACTTTAATTTCCTTCCAAATATTCCGCTAAATTTGCGCGAGGTATTCTCCACGAATACCTCTCTTTTTTTTACGGGGGCTTTTTATCACCTCCGGAGTCGTCACCGGACCGCATGAATGCTTAAAAATGTATCGTAAACGTGTCGGGTATCTTGTATAATGATACATTCTCACGACACCAGGAGAGAATGGCTTCGGTGTTCAGGTCGCAACCCTTTTTTACGATAATTTCGGCCTCGAGTGATTCGTTAAAGGTGCTGTCATGATTCATTGTCAAGTGTCCTGAAACTCGGACACTTTTGACGGAGGGGTGGTTTTGCATGAGTGTTTCCACCTCACGCGGGTAAACATTGAAGCCCTTGCGGATGATCATGTCTTTTGAGCGCCCGGTTATATAAAAGTAGCCGTCGTTATCGAAATATCCTGTATCCCCGGTATGCAGCCAGCCGTCAACAATGTGGAGGGCCGTGGCGTCCGGACGCCGGTAATATCCCGGCACCACGTTTACGCCTTTAACCAGGATCTCGCCCGTGACGCCCGGGGCGCTGTTGCTGGCATCGCCTGCAATCCTTACCTCATTGTACGGCATCGGGGTGCCAATCGACCCATGCCGGTTGGGCAGGCCGGGCTTATTCCATGTTACGATTGGAGAGGCCTCGGTGAGCCCGTAACCCTGTCGAATGTCGATACCGAAACGCTCCATCATCATTGCCTGTGTCCGCGTCGACAGGGCTTCTCCGCCACAGATCCACGTCCGCATTCCGGGGAACCGGGTGCCCTCGCGAAACACGGAGGCCATAATGGTATACATGGCCGGAACCCCCGCGAAAACCGTGGCGCCGGCGTTGAGTGCGGCCATGAACGCCTTCGGGGAAAAGCGTCCCAGCAGATACAGCGGAGCCATGTTGTACAGCGGGATGAAAAGCGATGAAGTGAGGCCGAACGCATGGAACAGCGGCAGGGCGGTAATGAATGCGTCATCCCGGCGGGCGAATATATCCGCCGAGGCGCGCGCCGTTTCGTAGATGCCCCGGTGGGTGATGAGCGCCCCGAGAGGACAGCCGTCCATGGCCGATGTGTAAATAATGGCTGCAGGCTCGTCGTCCGTCACGGAGACGGCGGCACCGGCTGACCGGACCCTGGCCGCCGGTTTCGAAAGCGAAACGAATTCACCGGCGATGTCGGCCGGAATAATCACATCCTCCGGAAGCATATAGGTGCTTTCGTGGCGAAGGTCGCCGAGCCTGTCGGATGTGGTGACAAGCGCGCATGGCTGGCATGACTCGATGAAGCGTCGCATCTCGTGCCGGCGCGCGGCCGGGTTTACCGGCACCGCGACGGCCCCGAGCCGGGCAAGGGAGAGAAAGCTGTAAATGAATTCCGCGGAGTTTCCAAGCTGGATGATTACGCGGTCTCCGCGTCCGATTCCGCGTGTCGCGAATGCGGCGGACAGGCGCTCCACGGCCGAAAGGGCGTGCGCGTAGTTAACCGGTACGGCGCCGCAATAAAAAAATGTCGCCTCCGGTTTCGCTTCCGCGGCCGAGCATAAAAGGTTGGAAAGGTTTGTCGCAGTCACGCTGGTCCGATCGTAATAAAGGGACTCCGGTCC
>JBFZEY010000200.1:0-3215 GCA_041306625.1 Spirochaetota bacterium
AAATATTGGTGCTCTCGATAGTACTTTCCGAGATGCATTGATATATGAAACATTCTGTCATTTAATATCTAACAGGCTGTTGAAATTCCCTAATAGGACCATCTCATGGCATACTGCCCTGGGGGGAATATGCGGGGAGCCGAAGAGAAGCAGATTGATGCGTTCAGCTATGTGAGTATTGAAGATCGGATACCGGCGCGGCACCCCATTCGCCCATTCAAAGCGATGGTTAACGAGATCTTGCGCGATATGGATTCCGCTTTTGATGCGCTCTACGCAACTAGCGGGCGTCCTTCGATTGCCCCTGAATATCTTTTGCGGGCTTCTATTCTGCAAATCCTGTATTCGGTTCGCAGCGAACGACAGCTCATGGATCAAATTGACTTCAATATCTTGTTCCGCTGGTTTGTAGGCCTGAGCATCGATGCACCGGTATGGGATCATTCGACCTTCACCAAGAATCGAGATCGGCTTCTTGAGTCTGATATAGCGAAGCTGTTCTTTGCCAAGGTCGTTGAACGCGCCAAGCGTAAGAAGTTCCTATCGGATGAGCAGTTTGTCAGCGCCGATGGTAATTTGCCGGAAATCGCCGGTGAGAATTTGCCGGTTTTCGTCCAAAAATAAAGGGGCGATGCCTCTGGTAAGATGGGTTTGCGAAAACAACATCAACCGGAGGCAGGCCCCATGGACAAGGAGCAGGATATGCTCACGGCAAGGGTTTTGCAAGGTCAAGGCAAGACGCAATCGGAGATCGCCCAGGAGCTGGGCGTGTGCGAACGGACCGTCCGCAATTACTTGAAACAGCTTCCGCGACCGCGAAGAAAACCGGTCCGGGGCAGCCGAGTCGATCCGTACAAGGGGATCATCGACTCAATACTCGAACAGAACCCGTCGTACAACGGCGAGCTCATTTTCGAGCGGATACAGAAGCTCGGCTACTCCGGCAAAATATCGGTCATGAAGGACTACGTTGCCGCGGTTCGGCGCAAACTGGCGGCACAGGCGGTCATCCGGTTCGAGACCGAGCCGGGACGCCAGGCGCAGGTGGACTGGAAAGAGTTCGGCGTGTGCACGGTCGATGGTGTCGAGCGCAAGCTCTACGCCTTCGTGATGGTCCTGGGGTATTCGCGGCTGCCCTTCATCCGCTTCACAACGAGCATGGATCAGGCGACGCTGCTGGCCTGCCATATTCTGGCGTTCCGCTCCTTCGGCGGCGTGAGCGCGGAGATCCTGTACGACAATATGCGGACCGCCTTCGCCTGCGGCAGCGACGGCCGGTGGAAACCGACCCGTCGTCTGCTCGCGTTCGCATCCCATTACGGCTTCACGCCGCTGCGCTGCCGCGTCAGGCGGCCTGAAACGAAGGGCAAGGTCGAGCGGACTGTCGGCTATCTGGACAACAACTTCTGGCCGCGCATGGAGGGAGTCGCTCTTTCCCTCGATCAGCTCAATCGCGACGTTGCCGACTGGGTGTCCGTCGCGGCGGTCAAGCCGATGCGTGAGCTCCTAGCGAGCCGCGCTGAGCGCTTCGCACAAGAGCGGCCCTTGCTCCTGCCGATGCGGGAAGCCGACTTCGACGTCCGCGAGGCGGTGCCCCTCAAGGTCGACAGGGAAGCTCGCGTGACCTACCAGACCAACCGCTATTCGGTTCCGGCGGAACACATTGGGGCCATGCTGTGCCTCTTGGTCCATCCGCTGCACCGCCAAGCGGAATTGACGTTACCAGGCGGCGAGAGTCGCCGCTTCACCCTCGCGGCCTCGGGAGCACGGCGGACAATCGATTTCCCTGGCGACCAGGAACGACTTGCGAGGAGGTGGGCGAAGGACCGGGCGCTGGCTTCAATCTGGAGAGCCCCTAAGAAGCGGCGCCCTGCGACCGAAACGGAGGTCGATATCAGATCGCCGTCCGTCTACGAGTCTCTGGCAGGGGCCGCCGGAGGCGCAGTATGAACGAAGTGTCGTTGAGCGTAGCCGCCTTATCCGGGGAGCTTGAAGAGCTCGGACTGTCCTTCATGGCCGCGGGTCTGGAGAGCTTCCTCGCCGATCCACGTCGAGGCGAACTGACATTGGTCGAGTCGCTGCGCGAGCTGGTCGGCATCGAGAACTCTTCGCGTCGGGAGCGTACTGCGCGGACGCGGCTGAAACTGTCCGGTATGCCGCAGAGTAAACGGCTTGAAGACTTCGATCTTTCCTGGCTCAAAGGCGGGCTGCCGCAGAATCGATTCGAGGAACTGCGCTCACTCGCGTTCATCGACCGAAAAGAAAACGTAGTGTTCCTGGGCCCCTCAGGTGTCGGAAAGACTCACCTCATGCTCGCGCTCGGGCAGCAAGCGTGCATGTCCGGATACTCGGCATACTACCTTTCCTGCCGCGATGCGGTGGAGCGGCTGCTTCGCGCACGCGAACAGAATCGTCTACGGAAGGCGCTCTCTTGGTTCCGTAAGCCGCATGTCCTCTTGATCGACGAGGTCGGCCATGAGCCCCTGACGCCGGAACAAGCCCACGTTCTCTTTCAGCTGGTCAATGTGCGCTACGAGTCGGGGCCGATCGTCATGACCTCAAACCGAGCATTCGGGAAATGGGCGGAGCTTATGTCTGACGAGGCAGTTGCCACCGCGATGCTGGATCGGCTACTGCATCATGCCCATGTATTCAGTCTCAAAGCGGATTCGTACCGCATGAAAGACAGGTTACGCGTCGGGGCCGTCGGCTTCGATTGACTGATGGAAACCGGCAAGTTCTCGTCGGCTAAAACCGGCAAAATCTCGTCGGCGTTGACACCTTCAGTATCCCACACTCTTTGGCCAGCTTCAGTATCGATAGAAATGCTTCGGAGATGGCTCTCTCGTTTCTGACGCGGAAATCGCAGATTGTATCGTGATCTGGATGCTGATTCCCGCATAAGTATCGAATGGCGATATCTTTATAGGTCGCTCGTTCGATCTTCCTACTTGAGAATATGCCTTGCGTATAGCAATACAGAAGAAGCGCAAGCATCAAATGTGGATGATACTGTTCGCTCCCGGTTCCTCGCTCGTTAACCGCGAAGGTCTCAATCCTCACCGTCTCCGCAGCAGATATTACGAAATGCACAATATCGTCTTCGGGTATCCATTCCGTGAGGTCATAGGGGACCAGCATGAGCTGATCCCTCTCGATCGGTTTGTATCGGATCGCCATGGCACACTTTACCATGGTGTTCCTTCTGGGGAAAT
>JBFZEY010000201.1:0-10334 GCA_041306625.1 Spirochaetota bacterium
ATATCGTCAAAACAAGGGATGACCTCAAACCCGCCGCGGCGGAATACAAGGGCGAGAAATACGCAATCGAGCGACTGCCCTCGGACAGGGAGTACGAGGACCTGCTCTTCGGCTGGTTCGTCGAGCAGGGGGTGACGTCGAACTCGGTCCTTTATGTCAAGGACGGCGTGACGGTCGGCATAGGCACCGGCGAACAGGACCGTGTCGGCGTCGCCGAAATCGCCGTATACAAGGCATACACCAAGTACGCGGACCTGCTGTGTTTCGAGCGGCACGGCGTTTCCTACAAGCAGTTCGAGCTTGATGCTGCAAAGGGCGAGCGCAAAAAGACCGACCTTGAGGCGATCGACGAGGAGACCCGCGCTTCGCGCGGCGGGCTTATCGGGGCGGCGATGGTGTCGGACGCGTTCTTCCCGTTCCGCGACGGCGTCGACGTCGGAGTCGCCCAGGGAATTACATCAATCGTACAGCCGGGAGGATCCGAACGCGATTTCGAGTCCATCATCGCCTGCAACGAGGCCGTGCCGAAGGTGGCGATGGTCTACACGGGACAGCGGGCGTTTAGGCATTAAAGGCGGCTTGGGAATAACAACGTAAAATTCGGAGCGGGCCGGCGGCCGTTCAGGTCGTTCCGCCGGGTCCTGGTTTCTGGGAAGGGATTGAATGTCCGTCCATACGAATTATATCGAGGTCGCAACAAAGGGGCGGCGCGATATTGTGGATCTTTCGCGGCAGCTCATCGAGATAGTCGCAGGGACCGGTGTGCAGGATGGAGTGGTCATCGTTTTTGTCCCCGGTTCTACCGCCGCGCTTACAACGGTGGAGTACGAACCGGGGCTTGTAAAGGACCTCGATGCGTTCCTTGAGCGGCTTTTGCCCCACCGCGCCGAATATGCACACCACGATACCTGGCATGATGACAACGGTGCCGCACACCTGCAGGCGGCGCTCATGGGCCCCTCGCTGGCAATCCCCCTCGTTAACGGCGAACTCGCCCTCGGCACATGGCAGCAGCCGGTCCTGGTCGACTGCGATACCAGGCCCCGAAAGCGGCGGCTGGTAGTGCAGGTGATCGGCTGAACACTAGTCGGTCCCGTTTACAGAATAACCCCGGCTTTAATTGATGCGTCGACCCTGCCGTTGGCGAGCACGCGTTTCCCGTTGACGAAAACGCCCTCGATCCCCGTCGGAGGCACGTCGCTGCGTTCGCGCGTGGTGTTGTCCCTTATCGTATTCCAGTTAAAGACCGTTATGTCCGCCGCGTAGCCTTTTTTGAGATAGCCCCGTTTTTCGAGCTTGAAACGATCGGCCGAAGCGCCGGTCATCTTGCGCACCACGTCTTCCATCGGGGCCAGCTTGTAGTCACGCGCGTACTGCAGCAGGAGCGGGAAGTTGCCGAACGCGCCCGGATTCTGCACACCCGCCGGCGTTACCCATGCGTCGGTCATGAAGAGCGCGGCGGGATGCCGGATCATGTCGTGTACGTTTTGGAGCTTGCTGTAACGGTGGTTGAGAACCCGGGCCGCTCCTTTCGTGCGCTTCGAGATGTCGAGCAGACAGTCGAGTTCGTCCATCTTGCGCGCTTTCGCGATCTCATCCACGAACATGCCGTTATACTGGACGAGCTCGGGGTCGATGGCGTTGGTCACCTGGATGTCGCGGTAGCCGAAGCCCAGAAGTTTTCGGACCATATACATCTCCATGCGGAGTTTGCGCCGCGCAGAGCTGCTCTCGTAGGCCTCGGGGAGACGGGCAAGGAACCACTGGGGGAGGAAAACGTTGATGACTGATACGCCGCAGTGGTAGGCATAGGTGTCGAACTGGATGTCGAGGCCGCTTTTCCTTGCGCCGTCGATGAGCTCGAGCGCCTCGGGACAGGTTTTCCACGATTTTTCGCCGACGAAGATGAGGTGCGAAAGCTGCATCTTCACGCCGGTCTCCTTCGCCACCGCGAGCATGTCATCGATCGCCATGAGGTTATGCGCCCTTCCAAAGGGGCGGACCGGGTAGGAGGGCGAAAGCGCAGAGTAGGCCTTCATGTGAACGGTGATTACCGCGTCCCTGCTTTTCACCAGGCGGGCGATCTCCGTAAGCTCCGCCATCGTCGCGAAGATGTCCGGTTCATACTGGAGGCCGAATGAAACGCCGCGGGCACCCTGGTCGAGCGCCTCTTCGAGTAGCGTGCGATATGCCTTCATTTCTTCGGGTGAGAGCGGCTCGCTCTTCATTCCACGCATCGACATGCGGGTGGTCCCGCTTCCGGAGAGCACCGCCATGTTGTGCGTGAATGACCGGCCCTTTACGTGGTCAAAGAACTCGCCGTACGTGTCCCATTGGACCGAAAACATACGGTCCATGATTCGTTTTTCGATCATCTCCCGGTGGGGAGAGCTTTTCATGTACGCCGCCACGCCGAAGCCGCAGTTGCCGGCGACGAAGGTGGTGACGCCCTGCGCGGAGAAGGGCGTTTTGAGTTCGTCATGGCCTTCGGCCGGCAGCACCCAGTCCATATGCGAGTGCATGTCGATAAAACCGGGTGACACGACGAGGCCCTCGCAGTCGATCGTTTCTCCCGGGAACTCCATTCCCCCGGGTGCTATCTCCTCGATGACGCCCCCGTTAATCAACAGGTCTCCCTTGAAGCCCGGCTTGCCCGAGCCATCGGTGATAAGCCCGTTTTTAAGCAGTAACCTTTTGCCGTTGTCCTTTACCGCGACCTTTATCTTTTTGGTCTTGCCTGAAATGCCCGATTCTCCGGCATGCGCGTAACGGGTGAAGAAGCGTCCGAACAACCCGGACGCGGCCAGGGTCGCCGCTGCTGCGCTCATAAATGAGAGAAATCCCCTGCGGGACAGTTCGCCGAAACTATTACCGTCTTTCATGGTTTACCCCTGTGGTGTCTCCCCGGAAGTTATACCGGCACTGCCGGCCGGTCTGTGGATAATTGACTTCAAGGTTATATATGATTATACTTATAGTACAACTGCAATTAAAAAATGGAGGGCTTCCCGTGAAAATAACGGTCATTTTCTATTCCGCCTACGGGCATATTTATCGGCTCGCGACGGCGATTGCCGAAGGAGTCGCTGAAGTAAAGGGGGCCGAGCCCGTACTGCTGAGGGTCCCCGAAACGCTGCCGGCAGCGGTACTCGAACAGGCGGGAATTGCCGCCGCGCAGAAGGCATTTGCGCAAATTCCGGTCGCGACGCTCGACGATCTGGAAAAGGCCGACGCCATAATTTTCGGGACACCGACCCGGTTCGGGAACATGTGCGCTCAGATGCGTGCCTTTCTAGACTCCACCGGGCCCCTGTGGTCTAAGGGCGCGCTGGTGGGAAAGGCCGGCAGTGTCTTTACGAGTTCGGCAACTCAGCACGGCGGGCAGGAGTCGACCATACTGAGTTTTCATACAACCCTGCTGCACCAGGGAATGATCATTGTCGGACTGCCATACTCCTTCGAGGGTCTTACGAGGATAGACGAGATGTCCGGGGGGTCGCCCTACGGAGCGTCGACGATCGCCGGCGGTAAAGGTGAGCGCATGCCCAGCGAAAACGAGCTCGCCGGTGCGCGCTTCCAGGGGCGTCATGTCGCACAGATTGCGGCGAAACTGATCCGATAACCGACCCGGGAACAGGGTTTATCCCTTCGGAAACCAGGGGATGAACATGCTGGTGGTTCGCTGGTATTGCCGGTAATCGTCGCCGCGGGAGCGAACCGCCTGCTTTTCGGTATGTGGAATGCCGGTCAGGAAGAACAGGAAGAAAAGCATGACAACCGGACCGATGAGCGTTACCCATCCATAGGGGGCGTTGATGCCCATCAGCACATAGCTCCACCAGTGCAGCCATTCGAAGAAGTAGTTCGGATGACGCGAGTATCTCCAGAGCCCCGACCGGCAGGTTTTTCCACGGTTGGCGGGGTCTTTCCGGAAACGAGCGAGCTGTCTGTCGGCGAGGGTTTCACCGGCGATCGCGGTAAGCCAGAGGGCCATACCTGCGACCTCTCCCGGCCCGAGAGCGGGATTGTCGTTTCGGACGAGTACCAGAAACGGTATCGAGAAGATAACGATAAGCGGTGCCTGAGAGGTAAAAAAGAAAAAGAAGAAGAAATTGGCACGCCTGCCCCAGTGCGCGCGCAGTTGCCGGTAGCGGCCGTCCTCGCTTTTGCCGATAATGCGGTCGGCGATTATATAGCGGACGAGGCGAAACGACCACAGGCCGCCCATGAGCGCTATGAGAACCTGGCGTGCCGGCCAGCCGTCGGCGGTGAGCGCATAGGCAATCGCGAGCGTGCCGACTCCGGCGGTCCACCCGACGTCCACGAAGCCCGCATCATTCTTTATCAAGGAGAACAGCCATAGAACCGCAAGGAGGGTGAACGAAAACAGTAGCGCGACCAGCAGTTGCATATAGGGTTCCATACGGATCCTCCATTTCCGTAGAATGGGCGTCCGGAGGGTAATGACATGAAACGGGTACAGAATATACACCGCGTTGCGGTGTGAAGCAAGCATATTTCATCGCCTGAAACGCGACCGGCTGATGCGTTCAGGGGGCGGGCCGGCCAGCATCGACGTTCCATCAACCGGGGTGGTATTGAATTGCGATAATTTTTGCTGGGACTATACGAGTCGCTAATATTTCAGTATATTAATATATTCTTTAATATGGAGGAGCCAATGGACCCGTACTGGTTAAAATACAGCGTACTTTTACTTGTCGTTATATTCGCGGCGGCGACCGTTGCATCGAGGCAGAATGAGGAGACGGCAACCTTTGCCGGTGGGTGTTTCTGGTGCATGGTTTCACCTTTTGAGCACATGGAAGGAGTTAAAGAGGTGGTATCGGGCTACACGGGAGGGAAGCTTGAGAATCCCACCTACGAGGACGTTAGCTCGGGGAAGAGCGGTCACCTCGAGGCGGTGCAAATACGTTTTAATCCCTCCAGGATCACCTATGAAAAGCTTCTCGAGGTGTTCTGGCGGCAGATCGACCCCACCGATTCTGCGGGTCAGTTTGTCGACCGGGGCACTCATTATCGAACGGCGATTTTTTATCACAGCGCCGAGCAGAAACGTATCGCCGAGAAATCGCGCGATGAGCTTATGCGGTCAAAAAGGTTTGGCAGTCCGATCGTAACGGAGATCCTGCCCTCCGCAAAATTTTATCCGGCGGAAGACTATCATCAGGAATACCATAAAAAGAACGCCCAGCGTTACAAGTACTACCGGCATTTTTCCGGCAGGGATTTGTTCATTCGCTCCACGTGGGAGCGGGATGGTCGCGGCGATCCCGCCGGGGATGTGCCCGCATACGCAAAGCCTTCAGACGATGAGATCAAAAAGAAGCTCACTCCTCTGCAGTACAAAGTAGTCCGGAAGAACGGTACCGAGCAGCCGTTTAAGAACGAGTACTGGGACGATAAACGCGATGGGATTTATGTCGATATAGTCAGCGGAGAGCCGCTCTTCAGTTCGAAGGACAAGTACGATTCCGGGACCGGCTGGCCCAGCTTTACCAGGCCTCTCGTTGCCGAAAACGTGGTCGAACGGACGGACCGCTCGCTTTTCATGACGCGGACGGAGGTGCGAAGCAGGCATGGCGACTCGCACCTCGGCCATGTCTTCAAAGACGGGCCGGCCCCAACCGGGCTTCGGTACTGTATGAATTCGGCGGCATTCCGGTTCATACCGAAGGAGGATCTTGCGAAGGAAGGCTACAAGGATTTTATAAAACTGTTCGATAAATAAAAAAGCCGCGCTCGCACGCGGCTTTTTTTAAAAGCTCTATCAGTTTTTGATTTTAAACAGGTCCACCAGCTTTTTAATGGCGCCGGCGACCCCTTTCTTCTTCGAGGTTTTTTTATCGCCAAGCATAAAATCCTCGCCATATTTCTGGCTGTAGTACGCCAGGCGTTCCTCGGCGGTGGCATTGTTGGGAAGCCGGCCGGGGAGGCCCTGTGGACCGCTTCCCGGGCGGCGGTTGTCGCGCTGTCGTTTGTCGCCTTCGCGACGCGAGTCCGGCTTTCTCTGCGCCTGTCCGGAGGCCGTTTGCGGGGGGCGTTTGTCCTGCCGCGGACGGCGTTCGCCGGCCGGTTTGCGGTCCGGTTGCGGTTTTCGATCCCGACGGGGCTTCGGTTCCGATGCGGCTTTAGGTTCGGCCACGGCTTTCGGTTCCGATGGCGGGGCGGCCGGACGTTGCGGCCTTCGCTCCCTGCGATCGTCCTTCCGGTCGCCGGATCTGGTTGTCCTGCCGCCGGCGCCTCGTCCGCCGCGATCGCTTCGCTCGCGGCGACCGCCGTCAGCGCTGCGCGGTGGTGGCCCGGCATCCTTTATATTACGGACCAGGAGGTCTTCATATTCCCATTCGGTCGGTATTTTCATGCCGATGAATTTCTCGATGGCCTCGAGATTGAACACGAAGGTTTCACAGGCGAGCGATATCGCCTTGCCGGATTTTCCGGCACGTGCCGTACGGCCGATGCGATGAACGTAGTTCTCGCAATCATCGGGCAGGTCGTAATTGACCACCATGTCGAGGTCATCGATATGAAGGCCTCTTGCGGCCACATCGGTCGCCACCAGGAGGGTTGTGCGGCCTGATTTGATGTTCTCGATGATTTTGAGTCTGCTCTTCTGCGGAAGGTCTCCGCTTATGTACTCGTTGGGATAGCCGTTGGCAGCGAGTCTGCGGGAAACGATTTCGGCCATTTTCTTGGTGTTGGTGAAGATGAGCACGCTCTTCGGCTCCTCCTTATGCATCAGTCCGAGGAGGAGGCTGAATTTTTGCTCGCGCGAAACATGATACATCTTCTGTGAAATGGTATCGACCGTCACGTTTTCGGGCTCGATTTCTATTTCGGCCGGGTCGTTCATGTATTCCCAGGCGAGTTGTTTGACGCGCTGGCTGAGCGTTGCCGAGTAAAGCATGGTGAGGCGTTCGGTCGGCGGCGGCATCTTTTTTACCATGTAGCGGATGTCGGGGATGAATCCCATATCGAACATCCGGTCGGCTTCATCAATCACCAGGATGTCGAAGGCCTTGAGCTCCAGTTTGCCGGATTTATAAAAGTCGATAAGGCGGCCGGGCGTGCCCACGTATACGTTGATATTGTCTTGCAGCAGCTTTTCCTGTTTGTCGTAACCTATTCCGCCGAAAAAGCTGCCGACTTTAAAGTGACAGTGCTTGCCCAGCAGTTTCGCCTCTTTTTCCACCTGTACGGCGAGCTCCCTGGTCGGTACGATGATGAGCGCCTTTTTGTTTTTATAACGGTCGCTGGTAAGGAAAAGGTGAAAGATGGTGATGAGGAAGGCCGCCGTTTTTCCGGTGCCCGTCTGCGACTGGACGTATACATCGATACCCTTGAGGGTCTTTTCCAGGGTCATTTCCTGTACCGGGGTGCAATCGGTGAACGCGGCGTCATCGATCCCCCGTATTACGTCGGGATGAAGATTGAATTCTGCGAATTTCATCAGGTTCCTCTGTAGGTCAGTGCGGGGGGGTCCCGTCAGGCTGTATTTCTTTTAACACAGTACCGGTTAATGCCTAATGCGTCAAAATTGTCAACATTTTTCGTCATTATTATGGCTTGAAAGGCGATTGCGGACAATTTTTATTTCAATATTACTTGCCATTATGCCGGTTTCGGGTTAGGCAGGTCGGAATTTGGCTCCGCATAGGTCCGCGGAATGAACGCCTATGAACGAAATACTGCCGGACATATTCGTCGTCAGTGAACGGGGTGCCTTTGGCGCCGTCAAGCCCGAAATAAACGTCTATGTGCTGGCCGGACACGACGGCCTGATCTTCGACGCCGGCTATGGCAGCCGGGGGGCGGTACGCCACCTGGTGCGCGAGGTCCACGCCATCGGCGAGCGCTTCAGGATGCAGGGAAGGCCGTTCTCGGTGCGGCGGATTCTGACCAGCCACGCCCATCCGGACCATTTTTCAGGGCTCCGCCCGCTTCGCAAAGAGCTCGGCCTGCGGGTCGTGCTGACGCACAGGACCGCGGAAATCATCGCCTCCAAAGCCAGCTTTTATCGCTCCTACGACGCCGACGACGCGGCCGACCTGCTGGTTCGGCGGGGCGCCGCCGGCAGGATGTGGAATGCGGTTTTACAGGCCCTGTTCCACGGTTTTTACGACAGGATTTATGGCCTCAGTTTCGTTCCCGATCCCGATGAAATCATCCCCGACTCAACGGTCCTTAAAATCAATGGAGAGGAATGGAGCGTCTTCCCCTCGCCCGGTCACGCCTCGGACCATATCTCGCTTTATAACCGCGAAAGGGGCGTGCTTTTCACCGGCGACAACGTGCTTCGTTCAATCACCACCTGGCTCGGCCCTCCCAACTCCGACCTCGAAGCCTATATCGCTTCGCTCGAGCGCATGCTGGAACTTCCAAAGCTTGATATGATATTGACCGCGCATGGCAGTCCCGTTATTAACCCGAAGGCGCGCATCCGCGAGATCATCGATTTCCGACGACAGCGTACCGCGCAGGTGCGCGAAATAGTGGAGCAAAGCCGCTTCGGGGCGACTGCCGATGAAATCATCAGGACGCTGTACGCGGGGGAGGGGCGGTTCAAACACGAGATGGTGCGAGGCTGGGTGGCGCTCACGCTCCGGTTGCTTGAATCACGGGGGATGGTAAAAAGATCCGGTGGAATGGGAGAAATCAGGTTCTATCCCGTAGCCACCGACCGGCCTGCCGATGGATCCAGCTCGTTTAACACGTGCGATGGACGAAGCGGTTCCGTGACTGAAACGGTCATGCGCTGCGCGACCGGGGGCCGCG
This sequence comes from Spirochaetota bacterium, assembly GCA_041306625.1. Classification (GTDB taxonomy): domain Bacteria; phylum Spirochaetota; class UBA4802; order UBA4802; family UBA5368; genus MVZN01. The sequence goes on from JBFZEY010000201.1 coordinate 8,800, forward strand.
TGAACAGTCCTCGGGGCGAAAAAAAATGAATGGTTACCAGCGGAACCGGCACGAGGGATGCTATTTCTGCGGTCCCCGGGGTTATCTTTTCAACGGATGGGAGCGGACGCCGGCGGGGGCGAGTGCGGTATTGAAGATCGACAGTCGGCATGAGGGGTGGCCGGGCATACCCCACGGCGGCGTCGGTATGACGTCGATCATCGAGCTTGCCGACCTCGCCGACCAGTCCGTGTTCGAACAGGAATGGTCCGCCGATTTCAGGTTCGGGGGCGGTCGCCTCGGGGTCGGGGACGAGGTGGTGGTAGAGATAACAGGTGCTGACGGTTCATGGGACGGATCAATCGCCGGGCCCGGCGGCGGACATCCGTACCTTCGCGCCGCGGTCCGTGCGGTTTCCGGGGGGCTCGTGCCGGGAGAGCGCGAGAGTATGGAAGCGATGCTCGCGGAGCCGATAAAAACCGAGAGCTCATTTACCATTCCCGTTTTTTCCGACAAAATAATTTTCCGGGACCGTTATCAATCGCTGCATACGCGCCGGGTCTTCGAGTTCAGGGAGACGATGGCGGGGCGTATTTATACTGAATGCCTGCATGAGGGCGAGAGCGGATCGATGCAATGCACCGAGATGAACACCATCTCGCCGAGCCGCGTGCATCCCGGTGCGATCATCGCCATACTCGATGAAACCCTTGCGTGGGCGGGGTTCCTTACGGTGTGGCAGGGCGGGGTTACCGTGGACCTGTCGGTTCATTTTGCGGGGCCGATCTTCCTGGACGACCGGATATTCTCGGTGGGCTTCTGTACGGGCGTAAAGGGGCGGCACCGCAGAAAGCTGGCCTCGTGCAGCGGCGGCATCTTCGCTGTGCGCGGCAACCGGTTGGTTCCTATCGTAACGGCCAGGGGGCGCTGGCTTACCGACCCCGAATACAAGGAGAAGATGCTCGGTTATATCGTACCGGAGGCGCTCTCGCTCATTACCGAGGTGCACCGCAAGCTCAACTCCTGACCTTCAGTCGTCGTCCCCGCGCCGCTTTTCCTTCTTCCACCTTGCCCTGTCTACCTTCGTCCAGCTCTCTACCACATGCCGCGACAGTTCGCGTTCGGCGTCCTTTCGCGCGCCCGGTTTTTTCTCAGAGGCCGGCCGGTGGCGGTTTCGCGCAACATACTCCTCGATTTCCTTTCGCGCAAGAGGCGCCTCCGCGTCCAGAAATTCGCGCGCGTTTTCCTCCGTACCCCTGTTTCGGGCGACGGCCTCCACGATGTCGAACAGCCTGCGCCGGTTGACAAGCCCGTCGAGCAGTCGATCGGGGATCCAGGCCTTCCCGACGGCCGCACCCGCGAGCGCCCCGCAGAGAGAAGCCAGTATCCCGCAGGCGCCGCCTCCGTCCGCTGCGGCGAAGAGGGCCTCGCCCGGGGAGTCATGATGCTCGCCGCACAGCACAAGCGCGAAGGGCGGCAGGGCGAGCGGATGGTTTACCGTCGCCCGGGTTATGGGACTTTTCACACGACGATTCACGGCGGAACAGATGAGCGGT
>JBFZEY010000202.1:0-3021 GCA_041306625.1 Spirochaetota bacterium
ATACGCACTACGAGGTCTCGAATTTCTGCGTACCGGGATTCGAATCGCGCCATAACATGAAGTACTGGACGTTCGCGCCCTATGTCGGTTACGGGCCAGGAGCACATTCGTTCTACGGTTCACGGAGGCACTACAGCACGCAGACGGTCGAGGAATATCTCGAACGACCTTCGATAACTCCCGCGCTCGACGAACGGGGGAAGGATGCCGCGGCTGAGGAGTTTTTACTTACGGGCCTTCGCCTCCGGAGGGGAATAACCCGGTCGGCATTCGAAACGGCGACCGGGTCTAAAATGACGGATGCGCTGATCGGCGAATTCGGCCTTCTCGAAAAAGAGGGGCTTGCGCTCGTCGTGGAGGGGGGAGGGGATTTACGGTTTTGCTTCACGCTCGAGGGGCTCTTCCACATGGACGGCCTCGTCGCGCGTCTGGCCGCGCGCCTGTAAGGCTAACGCTAAAGCTTCTTTCCGTCAATGGCGCGCGCCAGAACGGTCACCGGGTGCTCGACGCGGTAGGGCGTGCTCATCTCGATCTGCCACTTGCAGGTCTCGCAGTCGGTAATGACGATCTCGGGCTTCGCGCGCTCGATCCTCTTAAAAAGCTCGTCGCCGACCTTCTGCGCGACCTTGTAGTATTCTTTCTTGAAGCCATAGGTGCCGGCGATCCCGCAGCACTCGGAATGTAAAATTGTGAGATCCAGTCCCGGTATCTTCTTGAGCACCTCGATGGTGTTCATTACGCCTCCCATGCGTTCGAGATGGCATGGCGAATGATAGGCCGCACGTATAGGTACCGGTTTCATGGCGGGGACGTTCCCCTTCTCGAAGCGCTCGTGAATAAATCTTGTTATGTAGTCGAGGCCGTCGAAGATCGCCGAGTTGTCGAGCTCGAGGAGGTTCGGGTATTCATGCTTCAGCGCGAACGAGCAGCTCGACGAGGCCGAGACGATGCGCGCGCCGCTTTCGGTCGCCGACTTCGCGAGCGATTCGATGTTGAAGAGCGCGTTTTTTCTTGCCTTGTCGATGTAGCCGTTTGCGATGAGCGGCACACCGCAGCACTTTTCGTCCGTAACGATCACGCCGACGTTCATGGCGTTAAGTACCGTTATAACGTCCTTTCCAAGATCGTGATTGTTGTAATTGACGTAGCAGCCGTGGAAGTAGACGGCCTTTTCAGCGAACTCCTCCTGTTCCTTCCGGTGTTTTTTATACCACGCCCGAAAGGTCCCCTGCGCGTATCTGGGGAAGCGCCGTTCGGACGGGATCTTCATGAAGCGGTCGAGGAAGAATTTCACCGGGAAGAGTTTTATGAAGAAGTTCACCAGGAAGCTCGCGCGCGTGGCGACACCTCCCATAAGGTCGGTACGGGCCAGGAAAAAATCCCGCATGCGGAATGTCTTCTTGAAATAGCGCCACTTCGAGCTCTGGATGATGTCGGCGATCTTGACGTTCGACGGGCAGGCGATCTCGCATCGCTTACAGTTGGTGCAGTACTTCAACGAGTCGTCGAGTAGCCCGGGGCTCTTTATGCGCAGGCGTTCCATGTCGGGGCCCGACTGCTTGGGGCCGGGGAAGTGATGCGTGGCCCTGGCCACCGGGCAGTAGATGGTGCAGACGGTGCACTTTATGCAATGGTCGAAGCTGATATTTTCCAGTTTGATCATGGGCTAACGGTTCCCTGCGAGAATGAGCTCGGCGGCCCGGTACCCGGTGGATACGGCCACCCCGCCGCCCGAGCCCTCGCGGATGGGATTGTAGTGCGGGAGGAGCGCTCCCGTGCAGTAGAGGTTCCCGACCCTCTGCCCGTCATCGGTAAGCGGGTTGAACCGCTCGTCGGTCTCGACGCCGAATTCGAGAAATGGATGTCCGCTTCGCGGGAAGAACTCCTGCGCATGCCACTTCGAACGCTCGGCATGGCTGTACACCCGCAGACCAAAAACGGGCTCGCGCACACGGCTGAAATCGCTCACCAGTCCGCCGCTGAAAAAACTGCCGCTTGCCAGCACAAAGCTTCCGGCGTAAAGCGCCGAGCTTCCGCCGTTCTCGGTGAGCACGGACTCCAGCCTTCCGCCGGCGATCGTTCCGCCCCGCACGGTGTCGCCGGCTATGTACACGCCGCCGAGTGCGGCGAAGCGCGACTTGAGCGCGTTGTCGATGCGCATGCCGAGTATGGACGGCGGGAGCGTAGGGATCTCGTAGATGAGAAGGCCGGTAAGCTGCTGTAACAGCTGGTGGTGCCGCTTGAAATTGATTATGCCGAGGAATGCGGGCATCGCGGCGAAGGCCGCATCGCCGGCGGCCGTGCGGATCTGCGCGGCGAGGTCCTCAAGGTAGCGCTCGGTGTCGAAGATGCGGGCGATGTCGATGGAGCGGTACTCGAAGGGATTGCGCTGGGGGTCGCCGTAGTCCGGATAAAGGATTTTCCCGGAAGATATTTCTATGTTTCTGAACAGAACATTGCGTTTGAGGTTGATGACGGCGAGCTCCGGGTAAAAGTCGCGGTAGCCTTCGAAATTGAGCGCCGCGATCTTCGATTTCTTTTCGAAGGCCAGGCGTATCTTCTCGTTGAAAACGCTGCGCTGCGAAAAAAAAGTAGGCTTGAGCGTGCCGAGCGTGGTGACGTGGAAGTGGTTGGCGTCGTCGTTATTGTAGAGGTCGATGTCTTCAAGGTCGAGCTGGTCCCTGAAATAAAAGAGAGCCTCGCGCACGCGCGACGATCCGCAGCGGGCGTAGGGATGGAGCGGGTTCGATCCGATGAAAGCCTCCAGAAATTCGAAGGGGCGGAATACTATCTTGCCTTCGCCTTCGTTGCCGAAAAGGTCGATGGAGCCCGACGAGAAGTGCAGGGCGCTCATGCCCGTTGATATGACGGCGCAGCGCGCTCCCTTCTCCGCGAGCCGTATTCCGCAGGTGAGGCCGGAAAGCCCGCCGCCGATTATTATACAGTCGTACCTCACCTGTCCTCACCCTCTTCCGGAAACCTGACGTCGCCGAGACCGAAGAGTCCCTGGTATATCCAGTA
>JBFZEY010000203.1:0-10439 GCA_041306625.1 Spirochaetota bacterium
GAATTTCTCGTTGAGGATTTCGTTCCCGCCGATGACCGACTTGAATACGGCGGTCGAGCGTTCGATTTCGATGGCGGGGACCACGGCGGAATAATGCATTCCAAGGGCTTCCGTCTTGTCGACCGGAGAAAAGTTCTCCCATGCCGCGTTCAGGTATATGAGGTTGCCCTGGTCATCGAGTACGAATATGGCGTCGGAGGCGCCCTCGACCAGGTACTGGTAGTCGACCTTAGGGAAGCAGACGCCTTTCGATTGCAGCGCGTCCTTTAACTGGAGGTTCTCGATAATCCGTATGAGTTCTTCCTTGGCCAACGTCTGTAGTGTTTTGGTGTCCATAGGGTGACATTTTTCTCACATCATTGAAGTTTCTTTCTGCCCGGCACCGTCATTGTGTTGAAGAACCAGATCTCTACGATAAGGCTGAGAATCGTGCCCACCAGAAAGGCGAGCGCGAAGTGCATGGTGCTCATCTTGATGATGTACAGGCCTGCGAATGCAAAAACGCCCAGGAGTGCAAGCCGCAGCGGAAAGCCCCCCAGGGTGATGGCGAGGAGTACCATGGTATTGGATTTCATCCCCTTGCGTGCGCCGAGCACCCAGAGGGCGGAAAGTAGAAAGCTCAGCGTGGTACCGACCAGGTAACCCTTGAATTCGGTGATTCCGATGTATAAATAGCAGGCGCCGCTTATAATGAGATTTACGACCGCGAAGAGGGAAATGAGGAGGAACGCAATCTTAAGATTCTTCATGTCAATTTCCGCACCCAGCCGTGGTGTATTTCGCTTCCATACCGGACATTAATCTACCGGATTGCGAGGAATTAGGTCAACAAATATTTTACGGCCGGTCTGCCGATACGATGCTGACGGATAGGTGATAGTGGACAGGAATTTACGACAGCGCGCAAGCCGCGAAGGCGGTGCCCGTTCCCGCGCCCCGCGGCCGTTACGGTGATCGGACGGGCGTTTATATCTTGGCCGCCAGCTCCTCGCTCACTTCCTTGACGCCTGGGCGGCCGTCCAGCTCGATGATGGCCGGAACGCCGTTATTGTCGCGCGAGAGCTGTTTGAAAAATTCGACCGCGGCAAGGGTCCCGCTCTTGGTGTCGTAGTAGATGCCGTGTCTGGCGTTGATCGCTTCCTCGTCCTGATCGTCCGAACGCGCCGAGAGGGCCCCGCCGCACACCCTGCAGACGAAGCCCCCATCCTTTTCGGCGGGCTTGATGGCGTCGATGAAGATGTTGTTGGGATGGTTGCCGTCATTTTCGCATATCCGCCGGCCCATTATCCGCTTCTTGGCGATCTCGCGATCGAGAACTATTTCGATTACATAGTCGAGCTTGACATTAAACTCGTTCATGGAGTAGTTGAGCGCCTTGGCCTGGTCAAAGTTCCGGGGAAAGCCGTCCAGAAGCCAGCCCACCTTGCAGTCGTCTTCCTTCAGGCGGTGGAGGATCATCGGGATGGTAATGCCGTCGGGTACGAGGTTGCCCCGATCGATATACTCCTTGGCCTGCAGTCCGAGCTGGGTTCTCTTCTTTATGTTAGCCCTGAAGATAACGCCAGATTCGATGTGCGGAATGTTATATTTTTTCTGTACCAGGGCGCCCTGTGTGCCCTTCCCGCTGCCGTTGGGCCCGAAGATAAGAATATTCATAGACCACCTCTCCTTGCAGTTAATAAATCGACGGCCCTGAGGAAATTATAATTGCTACACATGCGACGACTCTTCGCCGCAGGGCATTTTCGAACGCCCGCGGGGCCGACAGCCGCGCGACATGCGTGGAATCATAGCCTATCCACACATAGTCGAGCATGTGCATTTGTAAAGCAGTTTTACATTATTTTTAGAATGTTCGCATTGAATCAACAGCTCATTATGTAAATTAAAATAGCAATGCTTGATACATAGATTGACCGATATGTCATATCTTCGGCGGCCACCGCGCGAATAATCCGGCGCACTATAAAAGTTATTGAATATAAGATTCCGTGCCGCTATGCAGGTACATTGACGGATTTGGCCGGCGCCCGGTGAAGATCGGGCGGGCAGTGGCTCATGCAAAAAATACTTGCCTTTCCCGTAAAACCGGTCAAGCACAGGGTGATGTGCCGTTCTGTAACATAAGCGGTCACTTGGATTACATATTCATTATGTCCGGTCCGCCGGGTCGCGCGCCTGTATTCACAAAAACATCGGCATATTCAGAGATTCGCACAAGGAGGGTCGTGAAATACACATGATCAGCGTGAATAATGTAAGCAAATATTACGGGGATTTTTGCGCGGTGAACGATATTTCGTTCGTCATCCGCAGGGGCGAGATTACCGGGCTGTTGGGACCCAACGGCGCCGGAAAAACAACGACGCTACGCATGCTCACCTGCTATCTCGCTCCCGACGGCGGGAGGATAAGCGTGGGAGACCACATGGTAGACGAGGAACCGCTGGAGGTAAAACGAATTATCGGCTATCTGCCGGAGTCGGCGCCGTTGTACGCCGATATGATGGTCTACGATTATCTTGGTTACGTCGGCCGGCTCCGCGGCATCGAGGGCGGGGAAAGGCTGCGCGAGATTTCGGCGATGTGCGGCATAGACGAGGTGATGCACAAGAACATCGGCGAACTTTCGAAGGGGTATCGCCAGCGCGTGGGCCTTGCGCACGCCATGATCCATGATCCCGAGATACTGATCCTTGACGAGCCGACCAGCGGCCTCGATCCCAACCAGATCGTCGAAATCCGCAGGCTCATCAAGGAGATCGGAAAGCGGAAGACGGTGATTTTGTCAACGCATATTCTCTCCGAGGTGGAGGCCACCTGTGATCGCGTCATCATCATCGACCACGGAAGCATTATCGCCGATTCCCGCACGGCAGATCTCAAGTCGGCCGCCGGCGGCGCAATGCGCCTTTCGGTCAGGACAAAAGGGGCCGGCTTCGGCGATCTTGCGGCGACCTTAGGCGCGCTTTCAGGAGTCCGGTCGGTGGAGCCGCTCGATGACGCCGAGGGCCTTTCCGCCGCAACCGTGCGCGGAGAGGGCGGCGTCGACATCAGGCCCGCCGTCTTCGCGGCGGTGCGCGATGCCGGATGGGATCTTTATGAGATGGCGACCGAGCACGAGACGCTCGAACACGTGTTCCGCAGGCTGACCAGGGGGGGCGATGATGAACTATAAAGAGTCGGTCATTATAATGAAGAAGGAGTTGTCCGGCTATTTTACCACGCCGATAGCATACATCGTTATAACGGTGTTCCTGGTTATCACCGGATGGTTCTTTTTCTCAACTTTCTTCCTTTACAACCAGGCCGAGCTTCGTGGATTTTTTCAGCTCCTGCCGCTCGTTCTCTCCTTCGTAGTGCCGGCGGTAACCATGCGGCTCTTCTCGGAGGAAAAACATTCGGGTTCGTTCGAGATACTCATGACGCTTCCGGTCTCCGCGCGGGACGTGGTCCTTGGAAAGCTTCTTGCCGGCGCCGCATTCGTCGCGATCATGCTGGCTCCCACTCTCTCTTACGCGGTTTCGGCTGCCCTGGCCGGTTCGCTCGATCCCGGACCGGTCGTCGGGGGGTATCTCGGGGCGCTCCTTCTGGGCCTCGCGTTTTCCGCCATCGGCGTCTTCGCGTCTTCGCTTTCGAAAAACCAGATCGTGGCATTCATTATCGGTCTTATCATATGCCTGGTCATGACCCTGGCGGATAAGTTCCTGTTCTTTCTGCCCTCACCTTTGTTAAACGCGGTCGAGTACATCGGCGCCGATTTCCATTTCAAAAACATTTCCCGCGGGATAATCGACTCGCGGGACATACTGTATTTCCTTTCGGTGGCTGCCATCGCGTTTATCGGCACGGTTAGATTACTCGGGGATAGGAGATAGACTGAAATGAAACTACCATCCATCGATTTCAAAGTATTGAACGAACGTTTCCGCGCTGCCGTTCTCGAGGCGGCCGACGCGCGCAACCAGTGGCTGCTCAGCATCGTTATAATCGTGCTCGTCAACCTGGTCGGAATTTTTCTTTATTTCCGTGTGGACCTGACCGCAAACAATGCGTATTCGCTTTCACGGGTCAGCAAAAATGTGGTATCCTCGCTGGAGGAACCGCTTACGATCAAGGTGTTCTTCTCGAAGGATCTTCCGGCGCCGTACAACGCGGTATCCCGCTATCTTGCGGACCTGCTCGAGGAATACTCCCAGCGGGGAGCCCGAAATTTCCGCTACGAATTCGTCGACGTGGAAAAAAGCAGGGACGCGGCCGCCGATTTCGGCGTGCATCCCGTCCAGATACGCGAAATCAAGAACGACCGGGTTTCGGCGCGCAACGCCTTCATGGGAATCGCCGTGGTGCACGGCGACCTTATCGAGACCATTCCATCCATAACCGAGCCCGAGGGCGTTGAGTACCGAATCACGACGCTCATGCAGAAGATGAACGGCAAGATCGACTCGCTCCTCAGGCTCGACCGGCCAGTAACGGTGACACTGTACGCATCATCCAACCTTCCCATCTCGGGAATGCAGAACATCGCCGAAAAAGTGCGCGCCGTTGTGCAGAAGACGAATGCCCGCAATTACGGCAAACTCGAGTTCCGCCACGTGGACCCGCTTGCCGACCGCGCGCTGCTCGACCTGGCCGATACCTACGGTTTGCCGCGGCTTAAATGGCCGGCCTTTACCGGCATGGACGGACGCCCGGTCGTCCCGGGCGATGGCATGCTCGGTATCGTGCTCGAACACGACGGAAGGTTCGAGACGGTGCAGATGCTGGCGCGCACCGTTTTCGGCCAGTACGCCGTGGGAGGGCTCGAAGACCTGGAGTCGCGGATCAACGGCGCTCTGGACAACCTGATCAGCATAAACCCGCGTGTGGGGTATATCACCGGCCACGGTGAGCGGGACATCCACAACCAGCGCGACGGCGCCGCGACCTTCCGTGAACTGGTGGCCGATATGTACGACCTCAAGACCATCGACCTGTCGAAGGAAGATATCCCTGCTGATATCCGGACCATCGTGATAAACGGACCGCGTAGCGGGTATACGGACGGGGAGCTTTTCAAGATTGACCAGTTCATAATGAAAGGCCGCTCGGCGCTCTTCTTCGTCGACTCGTTCGCGGAAATTCAACCCGACGGCCAGAACATGTTCATGCGTGAGCCCGTCGTTCTTCCCGTGATGACCGGGATCGAGAAGCTCCTCGAGCATTATGGTGTCACGGTGAACAGGGATATCGTGCTCGATGAAAAGTGCTACCAGGCCAGCATGCGCGGCATGGGCGAACAGAGCCTGTATTTCGCCCCCATGATCGGTTCGGAGGGCCTTAACGAAAAAAACGTTGTAACGAAATACTTAAAAAAAATCGTGTTTCTAAAGTCATCATCGCTGTCCATCGCCGCGCAGGGCCGACCCGGAACCCGTCCCGAGGCGCTTGTATCGTCCTCCGATCGCGGCTGGCTTATGAAGGGGAGGATAAGCTTCATGCCCTGGTCCATGGCGCCGCCCAATGCGTCCCAGATGGGGAAGCATGTGCTTGCCGCGGCCCTCGCCGGCGATTTCGCGAGCTATTTCGCGGAGCGGGACGCTCCGGCGCAGAAGGTAGGCGCGGCGACTGGACCCGTCGCCACGGACACGATCGTCAGGCGAACGTTGAAGCCCGCCAGGATCATCGTGGTGGGGACCTCGGAGATCACCACCCCCTCGGTGATCGACAAGGAGGGGAAAACTCCCAATTCCGTACTGGTGCATAACATGATTGACTTCCTGAGCGGTAACTATGATGTTCCGGAGATGCGGAGCAAGGGTCTCGAGCTCAATCCCCTCAGGGACTCGAGCGACGGTACGAAACTCGCGCTCAAAATTTTCAACATCGCGCTCCTGCCGCTCCTGGTCATGGGGGCCGGCCTTGTAGTATGGAAGCGCCGGTCGACGCGAAGAAAACGTATAATGGCGGAATTCGCGACGGAGGTGCGCGGTGAATAGAAAAATAATCGCCAGCCTCGCTCTTATCGTCGTACTCGCGGTCGTGCTCCTCGTATTAACGCGAGAAAAGGGGGCGGACCTCCCGCAGCTGGAGTCCTGGAGCGGCGAGACTCAGGAGATACTGCTGAAGAAATCAGGTGAAACGATCCGGATTTTCCGTTCCGACGGAACCTGGATGATCGGAGAGGCCGCCTATCCCGCGGATGCGCAGGCCGTGGCGGGGCTTGAGGATAAGATGAAAAACCTCGTGCTGTCCGATCTGATATCCTCCAGGGAGCATTACGAGCGCTACGACCTTAGCGACGATCGCGCACTCGAGGTGTCACTGCGTTCGGGCGGGAAACTCGTCCGGCATTTGTTCATCGGCAAAAAGAGCAGTACGTTCAGGCACACCTATGTGCGTCTCGCCGGCAGGCCGGGCGTCTATCTGGCCGAGGGGGCTCTGTCGGATGAATTCGGCAAGCCGATTGACGAATTGCGGAACAAGGAGATCTTTTCCGAAACAAAAAGCTCCATCGACTCCATCGAGATCCGATACGGCGCTTCGAATATCACGCTCCTAAGGAGGGCCGCACCGGAGGCGGCACCCTCAGGAAAGAAAGATGAAGCGCCGAAGGAGGATCGCTGGGAGTGCGTCTCATGCGCCGCCCCGGTAGACGCAAACAGGATCGGCCAGATCGCGGGTTCGTTCGCGCCTTTCACCGCGGCGGCTTTTCCCGCGATAGATAAAAAGACCCTCGGGGCGCCGCGCTGTACGGTACGGATTAAAACCGCCGGGAAGCGTCTTGAGCTTGCATTCTACTCGAAAATCGGGGATAATCGGTATCTGTGCACCTCGACCGAGTCCCCGTATGTATTCGCCGTCGATGCCTGGAAGGCCGAGCGCTACTTCGTGACGACGAAAGATTTTAAGGAGAAGAAATGACCGAAAGCCAAAAGGCTGGTAGCAGGATCGGAACCGAGGTCCTCGCCACCGTCGGGCCCGCTACGATCGAGCTGATCGGCGCCCTCTACGATGCGGGGCTCTCGGGACTGAGAATAAACAGCTCTCACGGGGACCCCTCTTTTCACGCCAGGGCCGTCGAGCTGTCGCGCAAGGCGCGCCCGGAGGCCTATATCATCTATGATATCAAGGGCCCGAAAATACGCCTTGGCGACATTCCGAAACCATATACGATTAAATCCGGAGATCGAGTGGTTCTGAGGACCGATATACCCAAGAGCGATGGATCGGACTATCCAGCCGTCGCCGATTTCAGGGAGGGTATCCCCGTAACCTATTCAGATCTCGACGAGTTCGTCAGGCCGGGAGACCGTCTGTTTATCGATGACGGGTATGTGGGCCTGCGCGTTGAGCGCACGGCGAGGGGGATTATCGAGTGTGTGGTGCTCTTCGGTGACGTATTGCGTTCGCGCAAGGGGCTCAATCATCCCGATACGGTCGTTGGCTATCCGTATACCATGCCGCAGGACCTTCCCGACCTGGAGTTCGCGATACGCCACGGGGTCGACTTCCTCGCCGATTCATTTACGCGCAACGCCGAAGACGTTCGCGAATTGCGCGAGCGGCTTTCGGGCACCGGCATCGGCATCATCTCTAAGATCGAAAATCCCGAGGGTGTAAACAACTTCGACGAAATCCTCAGTGAAACCGACGCGGTCATGGTCGCCCGGGGTGACCTCGGCGTCGAGATGGACCCGGTGATGCTCCCGGAGATGCAGAAGATCATGATCGAGAAGTGCACGCTCGCCGGAAAGCCAGTCATTACCGCTACAAAGATGCTCTAGTCGATGATGGAGAATGCGCGGCCCAGCCGCGCCGACGTAAGCGATATCGCCAATGCCCTCTACGACGGTACCGATGTGCTGATGCTTTCAGGGGAAACATCGGTGGGCAAGTTTCCCGTGGAGTGCGTCAGGATGATGCGGCGGATCGCCGAGTACGTGGAGGGGACCAGGCGTTATCGCGAGCGCAAACGGGAGGTGAGGGGCCTTTCAGCGCTTCGCGAGGGCTCCCGCGGCGGTGGCGAATAATCCGGCCGCCGCGCAGTAGAGTCCGGGGCCGTAATGTTCGGGAGAAACGGGAAGACTCAGTATCGCGGCGGTGACCAGTATCGCGGTGATGATGGCAAGCGGAAGAGCGCGTTCGGCCCTGGCCGAAACCAGAATGTAAAGGGCGTTTAATCCCAGAAACGCAGCGGCCAGCGCGGGCAAAATCGTGGAAACGGGGTTTCCCGCGATAAATTCGAGCAGGATGCGCAGACCTTCTATACCCGAGTGCGAAAGACGGTATTCGACATAATACCATGGAAGGGCGAGCGATACGAGCATTGCGAACGCCCCTGAGACCAACACCAGGTTGCCCCCGTTTTTTTCGCGAACCGTTACAAAACGCTCATGCCATTTCACCGCCATGCGTTCACCGTGTGCTCCATTCGCATTTTTATAAGGCGCCGGTTTACTCCCTGTTGATGCGCCCGGCCGCCGCGAAAAAATACTTTGCCTTCGGCGCGGTGTCCACCAGAAAAATAAATTTTTTGTGTTGACACGGTGCCCCATTGATTTTAGTAACTCCCTACCGGGGACGTGCGGGTCTGTCGGCCGGTGGAACAATCGCCCAGGTGGTGGAATCTGGTAGACACGCATGGTTGAGGGCCATGTGGGAATTTCCTGTATGGGTTCAAATCCCATCCTGGGCACAAACGAAAACCGCGGTGACGCCGCGGTTTTTTTTGTTTTCATCGAGTATCGCCTTTGCGCCGATACCGTAGATGAGGGAAGTCCGCAATTACTAAAGGAGGGGATGTCATGGAGTATAAATTTAATGAAGAATTTGAAATCATACCCAAGCACTGTCCCCGGTGCGAGGCGCTTGTCATGGCAGCGGTGGTGAGGACGTCGGATGGTGATTTTTACAAGTATCGGGAGGCGCGGTGTTCGCAATGTGACTGGACCAACGGCGCCTGAGCGGTGCGCGATACAAAAAATTCTTGATAAATTCAGTCCGTTTAACAGTCTGTTCACAGTAGCGCATTCATAGACTCGTCAGAGAGTCTATTTTTATTTCAGCAAGCTGTGGACGGGATTGCTCGATACAATACCATCCATATCCAGTGGAGAGAAAAATGCGACTGATACTGCTTGGGGCGCCCGGAAGTGGAAAGGGGACAATCTCGAAAATGCTTGTCGAAAAGTACAATATCGTCCAGATATCCACTGGAGATATCCTGCGTGGCGCCGTCGCGGCCGGGAGCCCCGTCGGCAAACAGGCCGATGCATTTATGAAGCGCGGCGACCTGGTCCCCGACGGGGTGATCATGGGAATAATGGAGGAACGGTTGCGGGAGGCCGATTGCGCGCCGGGATTCATTCTTGACGGTTTTCCCCGGACGATACCCCAGGCCGAGGCCCTCGGAGGGCTGTTGAAGAAGCTCTCCCTCGGGCTCGACGCGGTCTGTAACCTCGACGTTCCCGAGGATGTAATAATTCGAAGGCTCACGGGGCGGCGCACCTGTACCAATCCGTCGTGCCAGGCCATCTATAACCTGGACGGCAAGGCCCCGAAGAAAGAGGGTGTATGCGACAAATGCGGAGGCGCCCTCGCACAGCGGGATGACGAAAAGGAGGACGTGGTCCGCGCCCGGTTGAAAACCTACGTCGAAAAAACGGAACCGCTCATCGGCTATTATGAGAACGAAGGCCTTGTGCTCACTGTCGCGGGAAGCGAGAGCAGGCTCCTTTTCGACCAGATGGTTGCAAAGCTTGGAAAATGAGGACGCGGCCCGGAGCCGTTGCCTCGGTTCGCGATAAAAAGTGATGTGCAGGCGGCATGACCGCCGTTAAAGGGAGAGATGCCAGAGCGGTTGAATGGGGCGGTCTCGAAAACCGTTGAGGGGTTTCCCCTCCGAGGGTTCGAATCCCTCTCTCTCCGAATTCCGCGTCGAATATCGGTACCGGCGGCGCGGGGGATGATGCTTGCAGCAGGGAGAAGTGTCTGAGTGGCCGAAGGAGCACGGTTGGAAACCGTGTGTAGCGCAAGCTACCGAGGGTTCGAATCCCTCCTTCTCCGAATTCCATCGGCGGATAACAGGCGCCGGGCCGGCATGATGCCGTCCCGGCGCGACGCCATCCACATCCACACCCCTGAAGAGAGACAATGTCATACCAGGTAATCGCGAGAAAGTGGCGGCCCCAGGATTTCGACGCGGTCGTTTTCCAGGAGCACGTATCACGCACCATCCGCAACAGCATTAGAAACGGACGGATCGCCCACGCCTATATCTTCGCGGGCCCGCGCGGTGTCGGCAAGACCACCATGGCGCGCATCCTCGCGAAGGCCGTCAACTGCAAGGAAGGGCCCACCGACAGTCCCTGCGGCGTATGCGAAAACTGCAGGGAGATCCGCGAGGGCATCGCCTTCGACGTCATCGAGATCGACGGGGCCTCCAGCCGGGGAAT
>JBFZEY010000204.1:0-2885 GCA_041306625.1 Spirochaetota bacterium
CGATTGAGATTCTGTCCGTGTACAAGGGCGCAAAGTACAACGATACCTGTATCTCGGAAATAAGCGCAGACAGGGACAAATAGGGATGGATATTCCGTCAACCCGCCACGTCACAACCGGAGGGGCTGAATACCCGTCGGCAGCATCGCAGTTACGTATTCACCGAATCATGGTAATTTCAGTACCATAATTCCTGTGACGGGCATCCAAAGGCGGACCTGTCAGTCCGCGGAGAAAAGACTGATATGATTCATAACAGCACAGTAATCACCGGTCATCATTCCGCACGCTTCCAGCGGATAAAGAACGCGCTTCTTTCCGAACCCATGCATCTGTGCCCCGAGAGGGCGCTCCTTATCACCGAATTCTTTAAAAAACACGATTCGACCGCCGACCCGATGATCGTCCGTAAAGCAAAAGCCTTCAGGCATCTCATGCGGTCGAAGTCGGCCATCATCTTTCCCGACGAGCTGATAGCGGGAAACATGGGGAGCCGCAGGAAATCCGCCATAATCCAGCCGGAGCTCTCGGGAGTCATATCGATGATCACCGATCTGGCGCGAATCGAGAAAAGAAGCACCAACCCCATGCGTATTTCGCGGCGCGACCGCATGAAACTGTTTACCCGGGTTATCCCGTACTGGAGCTTCCGCAACCTGGTCTTCCGCGCGTTCTATCCGCACATCGGACGCTTCCTGCGCTATGCGGCCGAACAGCTCAACGCGACGTATTATCTGATTAACGAGGCAGGGGGCATCGGGCACTTCCTTCCGAATTACGAGAGAATTCTAAAGACAGGAATCAGAGGATATCTCGAGGAGCTCGGGAACGGCGGAACGGACTTTCATCGCGCGGCGATAATCGCGTGCGAAGGGATCGTCGCCTTCGCGGGGAAACTCGCGGCGGAGGCGGGGCGCCTCGCGGAAACCGATCCCGATGCGGAGCGCAGGGCCGAGATGAAGGAGCTCGAGCGCATCTGCGCCAAGCTTCCGTTCGAGCCCGCCGGAACATTCCACGAGGCGCTCCAGTCCCTCTGGCTGGCACACATGGGCGTCTGCCTGGAGAGCATCAATTCGGCCGTCTCGTTCGGCCGTATCGACCAGTACCTCTATCCGTATTACCGGAACGACCTTAAAGCAGGGAGAATCACCCCGGAGCGTGCGCGCGAACTTCTACTCTGCTTCTCGGCCAAGGCGACCGAACACGTTTTCCTTCTCTCAGAGCGCACCAGCGAATACCACGGGGGATATCTCGTGGCGCAGGCGGCCATCGTTGGAGGCGTCGATGAGAACGGGAATGACGCGGTCAACGACCTCACGTACATCTTTCTCGACGTGATGGAGGAGTCAGGGCTCCGCGATCCGAATTACCAGGCGCGCATCCACCCGGACGCCCCGATGCGATACGTACGGCGGGCCGTGGACGTGTCGCGGAAGGGCAATGGCGTGCCGGCGCTCTTCAACGACGACGCGTCGATATCGGCGCTGCTGCGTCACGGCTATCCGCTCAACGAAGCGCGCAACTACGGCGTGGTCGGCTGCGTTGAGCTCGCCCTGCCGGGAAAGAGTTTCTTCTCAACCGATGCCGCGCTTTTCAATCTGCCCGTCTGCCTCGAACTGGCGCTCAACCGCGGAAGGCTCCTGCGCGGAGGTACCCGCGTCGGAGCGAGAACGCCGTCCCCCGCGAGCTTCAACACTGTCGAAGACCTTATACTGGCGTTCCGGGCGCAGGTTTCCCGCATGGTTGACCGGTTTATCACCGATATCCAGGTCATCGAGCGCGGCAACCGCGATTATCACCCGACCCCTTTTTCCTCGATGCTGGTGGACGGCTGCATCGAGTCCGGCATGGACACGACCGCCGGCGGTGCGCTGTACAATTCCAGCGGCATACAGGGTGTGGGCGTCGCCGATACCGCGGACTCGCTCGCCGCGCTGGATTACATCGTTTATCAAAAACGCCGTTATACGCTTACGCAGGTCATCGATGCCATGCGGACGAACTTCGCATCTGATCCTGTCATGCTCGCCGAACTGCGAAGCGCGCCGAAATACGGAAACGATCTCGAATTCCCCGACAGGTATGCAGCGGAGGTGGTGCGGATTTTCCATTCGGCGCTGGCGCTGTACCGAAACACCCGGGGCGGACCGTACGTTCCCGGATTTTACTCGTCAACTTCGCATGTGGGATTCGGACGGCACACCGGTGCGCTTCCCGGAGGACGGCTTGCGGGAGCTCCCTTCGCCGCGAGCCTCGATCCGGTACATGGCGGCAGCCGCCTCGGACCAACCGCTCTGCTCAATTCAGTCTCTAAAATCGAGTCCGATCTCGCGCCAAACGGCTACGCCCTCAACCTGCGTTTCGATCCCCTCACCGTGGCGGGCGAACGGGGACTGGACATTCTTTCCGCGCTCATGAAAGGATTCTTTTCTTCCGGGGGCATGGAGATGCAGTTCAACGTGCTTGACCCTGAAATGCTCGAAAAGGCCCGCCGTACTCCCGGCTCCAGCCCGGGCCTGGTTGTCCGCGTTGCGGGATATTGCGCATATTTCGACGACCTGCCCGACTCGGTGAAGGCTGAGATCATAGCCCGGACGCGCCTCGAGTTGTGATACACGCGCCGGTTTTCGATAACTGAAAATCATTTCTTTTCAAACCGACCGCGTACAGCGTAAAGAAAACGCTGAGGCGACATGCGGCAGGCACACCGTTTTGGTATCATCACACTTTATAATTTTTGTATTGACTTTCCCGCCCGATGCGCCATGATCCCGCGCAAGCATGACTCCAGGAGCTTTTCCTCACAGGGATTTCCCTGCGCGCGCCGACCCGCCATCTGGCGCCGGTACGAGAGCCATATCCTGAACACGGAGGATTCCGCATGC
>JBFZEY010000205.1:0-3347 GCA_041306625.1 Spirochaetota bacterium
CTTCCCCCCGCGTGGGAGCGCTCCGACCTGACGCTCGAGGGCAGGCACCTGCTCTACGCTTTCCCCGACAGGAACACCGAAATAAAGGTAAAGGCCGCGATTTTCTCAAGATCGGACTCGCTTGAAAACGCGGCCTTTACCTTTATTTCGGTGTTCCTGTCGGGGAAAGCGTAGAGCAGGTGCCTGCCCTCGAGCGTCAGGTCGGAGCGCTCCCACGCGGGGGGAAGCGAGATGGTGTAATTGAAGCGCTCGTTGCGGTATTCGTTCCCGGCGCCCTCCGCCCGGAGCGTCGAGGTCATGAAAATCGCGCATAAGACAAGGCCAAGCGCCATCAGCTTTTTCATCGCCGTATCCTGCCTGAATTCATGTATTGAACTCTACGATGCGGATACTACGGCCTTGCCCGTAAATTGCAATAATAAAACGGCCCGGGTCGGACGACCTCAAGGGTGGAATTTATGGTTGATATTGGTTATGCCTTTCTCGAGGCGGCCCTTGAGGTATTTAACGCCTTCCGCCGGGCTTTCAAAAAAGTGGATAAGCTCCAGGTCTTCCGGATCGATAAACCCCATCTGGACCATTTTTTTGAAGTTGATCATTGATTCCCAGTATGCCCTGTCGTATAGGAGTATGGGCATGTTCTTCTTCTTGATCTTTTCAGTCTGCCGCAGGGTGAGGGCCTCGAAGAGCTCATCGAGTGTACCGAACCCGCCCGGGAAAACGACCAGCGCTTTTGCGTTATATAAAAACCAGAGTTTCCGCATGAAAAAGTAATGGAACTCGAAATTTAACTCGGGCGTTATGTAGCGGTTGGGATTCTGTTCGAACGGCAGTGATATATTGAAACCGATGCTCTTCGCGCCGGCCCTCTTGGCTCCCCGGTTGGCCGCTTCCATAATACCGGGGCCGCCGCCGGTACAGATGTGGAAGCCTTGTTTTCTGCGCTCCATGGATTTTCCGAGCTTCGCGAGACTGTAGGCGAACTCCTCGGCCGCGCTGTAGTATTTTCCGGTCGAGGGGTTGTCGGGGTGTATCCGTGCAGAGCCGAAGAAAACGACGGTATGCCTGATGTTCATATCGTGCAGACGTTTTTCCGGTTCGAGATACTCGGAGATAATTCGGATGGTGCGGGCTTCGTGGGAATTCAGGAAGTCGAGGTTCTTGTACGCCTTGGACGCCTTCTTTTGAGTCATCGGTATCTCCTTTTTCTGCTTATCGTAAGAATGGTGCCGTCGGTGAATTTCGTCACCGAGTCCGAAATGACGTTTTTCCTGTCGATAAAATCGATCGTTATTCTGTCCATGAAGGCAAGCAGAATTTTCAGTCCCGCCCCGATCCCTTTCAGAGACAGCTCGCGCCCGTTTACGGTTACCCTGGGTTCGCCCGATTCCCTTTTATCGATGTAGCGGACCAGTTGTCCGAAATAGTCTTCGGTACGGCGGCTTGGTGAATCATTGAACGATTTAACGAGGTCAAAGCCGCCACCGTGATCGATAATGGTCGCCTCAAAATGTTCCTCGTCGAGGAGATAGCGAACGGTGATGGAGCGGATTTGATCAGCGTGGGCGGCCGGAATGTTTTCCTGTGTGCGGATGGTCTCCTGGATCGCGTTGGTTATCGCCTCGTCAATCGAGATGATGATCTCGTCAATCTCCTCCTGGCGGCAGTTGATGGAGCGGAGGTCATCATAGAGTAGCGAGATGACACGTTGAACGATCGAAGAATCGGCCGGATAGCTGTCAATGTGCTGAATGGTTTTCATAGTTAAAAGGTCGGCAGGGAACGGGCCTGCTGTCCGGAGCGTGCATCCGAATTCCGGTGTTTTTCCTCAGCCGTTCGGGGGCGAGTGGCCGCCGCGTTCGTTCGCTCTATAGTACATGTATCGGGGAATTGAGGCGGGCGACTTTACCGGATCGGGCAAAAAAGTAGTTGATCCCGCGCACGATCAGCCCCCCATTATGCTGAATGAGCAGGCACTGTGCACGGGAGGATGAATGTACAGAAAAATCATCGCCATGGTCGTCGTCGCGGGCATCGTGGCGGGCGGAGTGGTTGCAGGGTCCACGATAAAAAGAGAGGCCGAAATTAACGCGCTGCTGAAAGAAATGTCCTCCCGGCGGAAGATCGGACAGATGATGATGGTCGGCGTACCGGGCACCGAGATGGCGCCGGCGGCGCGCTCCATAATTGAGAACTTCGCTCCCGGTGGTATAATCCTCTTCGGGTACAACCTTTCCTCACGCGACCAAACCGCAGCCTTTATCGCGGACATGCAGAAAGCTGCAATGCAATCGGAGGGAATACCGCTATTCATCTCGATCGACCAGGAAGGAGGAAGGGTGCGCCGCATCATTGACGGCGTAACACAATTTCCAGGCAACATGCCCCTTGGCGTCGTAAACGATACGGATCTCGCGTACCGGGCGGCGCGGATACTCGGGATCGAACTGCGCCGGATGGGAGTCAACATGAACCTGGCGCCGGCCGTGGACGTAAACAACAATCCCGAAAACCCGGTCATCAACACGCGTTCCTTCGGCTCGGACCCCGCGGTCGTTGCCGCAATGGGACGCGCATACATACGGGGTCTGCAGGAATCCCGGTGTATGGCGGTCGGAAAACATTTTCCGGGCCATGGTGATACCGACAGCGACTCCCATCACGTGCTGCCGGTAATCAACTACAATCTTGAGCATCTGAAAAAGGTCGAGCTTCCGCCGTTTGCGGCGGCGATCGACGAGAACGTGTCTGCCATCATGAGCGCGCATATATCATATCCGTCCATACTCGGCGACGATGCTCCCGCCACCCTGTCGGAAAAGATGCTGCGGGGGCTATTGAGGGAGGAAATGGGCCACAAGGGGCTTGTCATTACCGACGACATGGAGATGAACGCCGTTTCAAAAATCATGGACATCGGCGAGGCGGCGGTCCGATCGGTCGAGGCCGGCACGGATATCATCCTCATCAGTACCTGCGGTCAGAGCGTCGCGAGTATCCATGCCGCACTCGAGAAGGCCGTCTCCGAGGGGCGGCTTTCCGAAAAAAGAATTGATGAATCGCTGCGGCGGATCCTCGCGGCAAAGGAATATTTTTCCATAATGGAATCGGATTCCGGGCGCGCCCGAATAGCGAGGGCGGAGTATTCCAGGGGCGAGCTCGAGTCGCTCGCCGAAGCGGAGGTCATTAACCGGGAGCTTTCCCGAAAGGCGTTGTATTATCATGGTGCGGGCCCGTTCACGGCCGCGGGTGATGAAAGTTCGTTCGATGCAAGGTATTTCGTTAGCGCGAGTCCGGTTATGCGACGCGAATTTGTTGAAAAGCCGGTCCCGGGGATTCTGGTGCTT
>JBFZEY010000206.1:0-2923 GCA_041306625.1 Spirochaetota bacterium
AGGCCCTTGCACTCCTGATCGAGGCCCGTTATGGATACATTGGCCGCTCCCGCGCCCACAAAGGGTACGACGCGTGCGACCTGGCCCACTGCGTCGTCTACCGCGGCCTGGCCGCCGAATCCCCCGCGCCGGATCCCCCGTGGCGCATCGACCCTCGATCGCTCGCGGACGGCGCGCATTTCCATGCGGAGTGCGGCGGGCGCACCCTTGGAGTACGCGTTTTCGGCCCTGCAGGGAATAACTGCAACGGTGTACGGGACCGCCTGTCGGAAACAGGAACGGACCTGTGCGGGGGCGCGCACTCCAGATGGCAGGCCCGCATTCCTGGAAAGGACCTCGCTTCAATTCTGATCGGAAAGAACGCCCCGTATTCACCGCTATCCCTGTCGATCGACGCAGAGTCGCTATCCGTCACCCTGCGCGCCGGAGACACGCGCCGCACCTATCCAGCCGAGGACTTCAGGTTACGACTCAACCGCAGCAGGGGATGGAGCTTTCTTAAAAGCAACGAATACCGGATCGAGATGATACGGGAGCGGGGCGAGCCGGTATTCATCTTTAACGGCACCGGGAACGGGCACGGCGCCGGACTATGCCAGAAAGGCGCACTCGAACTCGCGCGACGGGGATATTCCCGCTATGAGATACTGGCGCACTATTTCCCATCAATCAATTTTGCGGCACATAAACAAAGGGCTGAAACGCCCCCACCGGAGCTTTCATACGCGCTTTTCGATCTGCACAGCGGTGAGATCACCCGCTCAAGCCACCGGGCCATTGAGAAACGCGTTCTTCCCCCCGGGTCAATCTTCAAGCTGGTCGTCGCGCTGTACTGCGCGGCCGAGCGGCCGGACCTTTTCGACGCACACAGGTATCAATGCACGGGACGCGCCGGGACGCCGCTGCCCGACCGGTGCTGGACGCCGGCCGGCCACGGCGACGTCGGCATGACCGAGGCGCTTTCGCGTTCGTGCAACCTGTATTTTGCCTCCCTGTACGCTTTGATCGATGCGGACTCCTTTCGCCGATTCTGCGAATCGCTCGAGACCTGTGGAATTCGAATCGGAACACCCCCCGTTCGCGGACCGGGGGAATTCGCGCACCTGCTCTGCGGGCTCGATTACCGGACCCGAGTGTCGGTACGCGACCTTATCGCGCTGGCGCGGCTCGTTTCACCGGGGGAAGACGCCTCCGCGCGCCATACGATTGCGCCCGAAAGGCGGGCACTTATCACACGGGCGCTGTTCGATACCATGGATACGGGAACCGTCGCCGGCGCACTCGATGCCGGACGGTCAGGTACCTGCCGTCCATGGGGCAAGACCGCGACCATTCTTTCCGGCACCAACCGGTTAACGGGATACGGGCTTTTCCTGGGAGGAGACGGTGAAAACGGCATTCTCGTCATTCTGAGGGGTGGAACCGGCGTACAGGCCGGCCGGTGGTCGGTCCGTCTGCTTCGCGGCCACTCACGGGAAACAGTTGAAAAAAAATGAATTTTCTTCCCCCCGGGGTCGATATATCCTGTATATACGGATATTCGCACGCATATATCATTCAACGAGATAAAGAGGTTCTTTATGAGACGAGCAATCA
Organism: Spirochaetota bacterium; assembly: GCA_041306625.1. Classification (GTDB taxonomy): domain Bacteria; phylum Spirochaetota; class UBA4802; order UBA4802; family UBA5368; genus MVZN01. The sequence goes on from JBFZEY010000206.1 coordinate 1,597, forward strand.
TATCCATAAGGCTGATCGCCGGCACTGCACTCCTCGCCTTTATGGCCGCACTTATGCCCGTGTACGCCCAGGAGGCCCCGAAGAAGGCCCCCGCCGAAGATAAAAAAGAAAGCGCACAGCCTGTTGAAGACATCGGCGGATGGCGCATAAAGGACTTCAAGCCGTATATTCAGGCGATGCGCGACCTACAGAAGCTCAGCCGCGAATATGCGGAAAATCTGCTGAAGGTGGCGGTAGACGAATATTCTACGGGCCTCGACATTCTCGAAGACATGGAGAACGAGGTGGCCAAGATCGCCGTGGCAAATAAAGACAAGAAAAACCTCAACGAACGATGGTACTGGCAGGAGATTGACCGCAGGAACCAGGAGGCCAGACAGATCGCGAAGATCCGTTACGACGCCAAGATGAAGTCCGTCACCTACTTCACCAGGGCCATCAACAAGCTCGACGAGGTGCAGTTCACCGAGGTGCGCAAGGACCCGAAATTCGTCACATTCCAGTCGCGTCTTTACCAGGTCTACGTATCGTGCCAGTACGATGTGCAGAACCTGAAGCCCTGCATCCCTATCCTCGAGCGGTACATCGCCCTGACCGACGCCAACAGCAAGGACGTCTGGGCGTATCGCTATCTGAGCAGCTGCTACGGTTTCATGGAAAACATGGTGGGAAAATTCCGCCTGGGCTCCGAGGAGGAGATGCTGAAATACAAGCAGCTTAAAAACCGCAACATGCTCAAAGCGACCGAGATACAATACGGCATCGAGTCGCCCGAGTACAAGCATATCCAGGAAATTGTTGAAGTCAACGAAAAGAAAACCGAGCGGTTGAACGATTTCAAATAGCAGCACCGGCGTTATCGTTAAACGGAGAAGGCGATGATTCTAATCATCGCCTTCTCCGTTTACGCTGCCTTCCCGCCCTGCCTCTCTGCCATCGTATCGCGATCTTCAATCCTCCTGCCGGCCGGAGCGCACGATGTCGCTTGAAAGCTCTTCGGCCATCTGCACCAGCCTTCCGGACGTGCCAACGATGTCGCCCGAAGCGGCCGTCGTCGACTGGATCAGACTGTTAATGGTGCCGACCGAGGTGGCAATTTCGTTCATCACGGACTCCTGGTTCTGTGTCGACTGTCTGATGTCACCGGACTTTTTCTGGACCACCACGACTTTTTTCTGAATCTCACCTTTGATCGCATCCTGCCTGGAGATGTTCCCGACGACCTCGTCCGATCTCTGCTGCAGAAGGTTGACGCTCTCCACGATCTTGCGCAGCAGCTCGATCTGTCTGTTGATGCTCCCGCTGTTCTCGTCGGCCTTGCGCATGT
>JBFZEY010000207.1:0-2814 GCA_041306625.1 Spirochaetota bacterium
CCATGCACGCCACCCTCATGGCATACGGCGATGTATTCAAGGAAGAGGAACTTCTGGGGCTCCTGGAGAAGCGGGGAAAAGATTTTCTCGTACCCGAAGCGGTGAAGCAGATGAAACTGGAGCTTAAAAAATCCATCTCTCAGGGAGAGAAAAAACTCACCATGGCCGAGCGGAAAAAGCTGATGTTTGACCGGCAGTATCTTATGGACATGCATAAAAACCAGGTGGCCAATCTGAAGAAACTTTACCGGGTCGGTGCAAACCTGGGGATAGGCACCGATCTGGGAGGTTATTACAGCGGTTTCTTCGGTCGTTACGGGGACGAACTGATCCGTTTTGTGGATGCCGGCATTCCGGCGGCCGATACGCTGAAGATGGCGACATCGGTCAACGCGAAAATACTGGGAATGGATGAGTCCATCGGCAGCGTCGCCCGGGGCAAAAAGGCCGATCTAATCGTTCTCGATGGGGACCCGCTTAAAAATATACGGGCGGTGCGCAACGTCCGTCTGGTTATGAAGGAGGGTGTGGTGGCGCTGAACGACGGCATCGTGGTATAAATGTTTATTGTTGAGATCATGTCCGACGTGCCTCAGAAGTAGCCTGAGTTCCGCATCCCGACCGGGGAAATTTTAAAGGTCCCAGTCAGGGGCTTTTTTCCGGAATGAAAGGACGTTTTAAAAAGGGGTGCTTCTGATAAACGGCATTATGCCCGGGAACTTTTTACCGTAGGGGGACGCAGTTTCCTATGTATTTATTGAACTCCAAGGGCTGGTCGTTGCCCAAGCTGGGCGCCAGGCATGACTTTGTGATGATCTCCCTGGTGATGCCCGCCGGGACCAATTTATCCTGAAAGTCTTGGATGGAACGGCGTTCCTTCAACAGCTCGTGGAATTCCATGGCTATCTCCTTCGTCTATTGAAAATGGACGTGCATGACGAACGGCGCGAGCGCTAATCCGCTCCGCCCTGTCGGATGACTTTTATGCGGTTGTTTTTCCCGAGCCGCAGCAGCATCTCGTAGCTGGTGAGCTTGTTCCGGGATGCCAGCTCCTCCATGGTGATGGCCTCGTCTCCCTGCCTGCCCATCAATACCACCTCGTCGCCGATCCGGATCGAGCGCGACTGGTCGCCGTCCATTATGTCCACCACGAGGAGGTTCATGGATGTCTTGCCCACGGCCGGATACCGGCGGCCGCCGATCAGCACCTCGGTGCCGTTGACGAAAGCGTCTTTAGGGTAGCCGTTGTTGTAGCCGACCCTCACGGCGGCCAGCGTGGAGCTCCGCCCCTCCCGCGTCCTGAATATGCTGTCGTATCCCACGGTTGTCCCGGGCGGAACGTCGCGAAGTATAATGGCCACCGTGGACTTCAGCGACGCCATGACGGGGAGGAACAGCCCTTTCGGGTCAGTGTCCGCGTTCACGTCCCCGTAGATGAGGCTCCCCACCCGGACCATGTTTTTCCAGGTCCACGGGAACTTGCTGGTCGCGGCCGAGTTGGCGGTATGGATGATGACATCCGCCCCGACCCCGAGCTTCCCCACTATGTCTTCGAAACGCTTCACCTGTTCGAGCGTCCGTTTCTTCCCGGCCTCCGTGGGATCGTCGGACTGGGCAAAGTGCGTCATGATGCCCTTCAGCCGGAGGCCGGGAAGGGCTATAATCTTTTTGACCTCGTCCGCGGTAGCCGCGCCCATCCTGCCCATCCCCGTGTCGATATTGACGTGGATGGGTATCGTCACTCGCCTGCCCGTTTTCCTGCCCAGCCGCAGCGCCACGGACGAGAGTAGTGAGCCCTGCTCAGCGGAGCCGGCCAGCTCCTCCACATTCCACCCCTTCACGACCGCCTCGACCGCTTCATCAAGGCTGGCCGGGGCTATTCTCAGGATCGGGACCTTTTTACCCGAGGCGCGCATGTAGGCGGTGGCCGCGGCGATCTCGCGGTTTTCGACGAGGGCTATGTAGTCAGGCCCCGCTTTGACGGCAGCGGCGATCAGGTTTTCCAGGCCGTGCCCGTAGGCGTCGGATTTCATCACCAGGCAGAGCTTCGTGCCGGGGCCTATCATCGTCTTCATGGTCTTTATGTTCTTCGTGAACGCGCCCGCATCCACTTCGACAAAGGTAGGACAGGCGCCGGCCGAAGGCACACGCTGAAAGCGAGCCGCGGCGGCGTCGATGGCGCTCTCGAGCTGCGCATCCGTGAGGCGGGGGGTCTCAGGAAAAGCGGGAGAGGTGAAGAAGACGAGCGCCGTGCCGAGGATAATGTGCCGGATGGAGATCATGTTCGTCCGCCTTTTATTGAGATTTCCGCCACGGCGCAATGGATCATACCGCTAGCGCCCTGGGAAAAACGGCAGGGTGAATTCTACAGGGGCGCGGGGGGAATACAAGTCTTTTACCCGCGTCCCGGTGCCGGCCGGCGGGGCATGAACCTCCGGCAATAAATCGGTTGCATATTTGGACAGCGGATACCTTAATTTCCGTGACCGCGCAGAGGATGGATATCGAGAGGGGGGACGATGGAAAAGAATGTATACAGGCGGCTCGTCGGGGTGCTTGACACCCTGCCGAACGGCTTTCCCGCCACCGGGAACGGTGTGGAGATCAGGCTCCCCGAGAAGATATTCACCCCGGGGGGGCGGAGCTCTTCTGCGACCTGCGCATGAGCTTCGAGACCGCCGAGGAGATTTCACGGCGCACAGGGATGCCTTTCGAGGCCCTTGAGGGATTGCTCGCCGGCATGGCGGAGAGTGAGCAGCTGTTTCCCGCGGACCCGGGCTGAGTCTCCTTATTCAAGATGATGCCCTGGGCCTT
>JBFZEY010000208.1:0-2502 GCA_041306625.1 Spirochaetota bacterium
GTACCGGTGGTGTATTCGCTCTTCGAGGACATCTCTGTGAAAATGAGAAAGCGCTTCTCAATGAAAAGGTAAGGCAATGAATCTCATGTTCATCGTTTACAGCAACGCCGTTGACGACGAAATGATCGAGATCGCCCGTCGCAATGCCGGCGGTTTTACACGGTTTTCCGGCGTACATGGCGAGGGCTGCGGCGAACCCCACCTCGGTTCTCATGTATGGCCCGGGGTTAATAACTGCATTATGGCGGCCGTAGATAAAAAACAGGAGGCCGCCGTCGCGGCGGAGGTTCTGGAATTGAAGGAAAAATTCCCCGATGTGGGCATACGGGTATTCACGGTCCCGCTAAAGGAAATGTACTAGAGCATATCGGCAGCTTCTGCCCGGGAGATGCCCGTTTTCAGAAAATAAATGTATTGACGGGCGCGAATTTCATGCTCACACTCCGCACCGTCGTAGTCTCGCTAAAACTATTTATAATCGAGGAGCACCGGAATGAAAAAGATCGGATTCCTGGTTCTGCTTGCGGCGTTCTGCGCATCATCGATCGCGCTCGCGAATCCAAAGATTCAGGCAAAACACAAGGGGTTTAAGAAAGACGGCAAGATGGTAAATTGCGTTTTTTGCCACACAACCGCCAAGATCGAGAAAAAGAAGGGATACGGGATAGCGCTGGTCAACAAGAACCCCCTGTGCATGGGATCCGGATGCCATCCTGTTAAGTAGGCCTTAAACGCTTTCATCGCAGTAAAAAAGCATGCTCTTCGTGGAGCATGCTTTTTTTATTTGACGTACGGCCCTGAGTGAGGTTTCATTATCGATCGCAGGCCTATGATCCGAAAGAACCATGCCCGGAATTATAACCCACAGCAGGCTGTTCCAGGAGTCTCTTTTTTCCTTGAAAAGGGCGAAAGACGCTACACCGTTCGGCAAATCGATCGAAGCCCTCTACAGTGTGCCCGAACGGCTCAGGGCCGGACTCTTCGGCTCCATCGGACCCGACATCTTCGACTACCTCCCGGTTGCGCGAAGGGATTTTTTTGGAACACCCCTGACCATGCAGATCCATTCTCCGCGGCTATCGCAAAGCCTTACGGCGCTTCTCTCGCGGACGCTACTCGTCGGAGATTTCAACAATGAGTGGTCGGCGACACGGAGGGCGTACTCGTACGGCTTTGTCGCCCATCTCATTGCCGACGCCGTCTTCCATCCGTTCGTTTATTACTGGGCCGGCTTCCCCGATAATGGGAGCCGCTTGGAAATTTACCGGTATCGCGAACAGCTTCTCCTTTTCCAGTACAACATGGATCTTTTTTTCCAGTACCACTACAATACCCGGGTATTTGATTTCGCCATCGATGATTCGCTTCCGATGAGGCGCATCCGCGGCGGGATACCAGTGCTCGACTACCGGATCAAGAGTCTGATCCTTGAAATGCTGACGGACGCCTGCCCCGGGGAACTACCCCGCCTGATTTGGAACGCACGCAGTCCCCGTAACACCGACGGCACCTGGAAAAGCGGACCGGTCGACCTGATCCCGTACCTCATACGCCGCACGTACCTGGCCAAGCGAAGCCGCAGCAGGGCGCTGCGCATGCTGCTCGACCGGCTCAGGGTCCGCCGCAGGTTTTTCCCCGATTATGTAACACGCTATCCCGAGCCGCGCCGAATGGACCGGCATGCGCTCAACCTTCACCGCGAGCGCTGGTTTCACCCGCTCGGCACACCGGGCCTGCATTATGAATCCGTTGAGGATTTATTCAAAATAGCCCGCGACCGAACGGTGGCCGCATGGGTGAGAATGGAATCGGCGCTCTATGCCGGTGCCACCGATATATCACCGATTATAGCCGAACTATCGGTGGATTCGTACACCGGCGAAGCCGGGAATGGCCCTTCCCATATGAAAATAAAAAAGCCTCTTCGCCTGCATTTTTAGATGCATCGCTGACGCCGGAGGCCGTTACCGGCTTTGTAATCACCGTATATGTTTGATGAGAGCGTTGAAATGCAGGCGGGAGAGACGCTGCAGCTCCGCAACCGGTAATGTCTTCAGGATCGACGGGTTTTCCACGATTTCTTTTTTCCCGGTCTCGGCCGCCACATACCGGATATAATTCATGGCCGCAATCCTGTGCGGGTTGGTGCTGTTATAATCGAGGTAGGCATAGAGCACGGAAAGACCCAGGTGTGCGTTGGCGAAGATCGTGCTTGAAAGCGCAAGCTCTTCTCCCGATACCTGGTCGAAGTAGTTGAAGTTGTTGTTGAGTATTTTATGCGTCAGCTCGTGAATTTCGAAGAGCTTCCATATCTCGCCGCGAATGGACTTCGAATTGTCAAATGACCTCGCCAGGCAGTATTTGATGTCCTCGCTCACCCGGGCCCCGACGAAAAACATGGAATCGACGTTCTCTCCCGTGAGAATTCTCCTGGCAATTATATAATCGTTCTGCACCTCTTCCGGATTGATGTAAATCATGTCGAAGTAGAAGGTTGAATTA